>NZ_JAKSYF010000053.1:0-7687 GCF_022829745.1 Methylobacterium sp. E-016 | reverse complement strand
CTTACGCTCTCTTCACGTAGCTGGATCGCGCGACGGACTGCCTCGGTCGTGGTGGCGCTTCCATGAAGAACCTGGCCCATAGCGCATCCCTCGCAGCATGGTGGTCAACCGTACCACCACACCGCGGGATCAAACACCTAGTGTGAACCCGGTCAACGGCTCGCCGGCAAGATCCACGTCTGCGATCATTGCAACGATGTCGGGTCGAGCCGTGAGATGATCGATTGCCGCATCAACGCCCTTTGCCTCAGCGACCTCGAAGCTGGCATCACCCAGTGCCGCTACCATCGCCATGAGCTGAACAGGCTCGTCCTCCACGACCAGCACAGCCGCCCGCGCCTTTACCTCGCCCATGCGCTGCGTCTCCGTGTTCCCGCCAGCAGGAACGCACCTGACACCGATCCCGTAGCACCTGCTGGAACCACAAATTCGGGCCGTGAGCCTGCTTCAGGCGTCAACCGGCCCCGTAGCCGCCCTGCGAGTTGCTAGAGCCGGTCGAGGGCGCCGCCCCATCGTAGCCGCCGCTGTCTGGTCCGTGGTCGGTAACACCATCAGGCGGCCCAGGGGATGTCGGTCCCGCGCCTTCGGCCGGAAGGGCCGGAGCCTTCGAGGGATCGAGCGGATGGCCCGGCGGTAGGGTGCCTGTGGCCTCCGTCTTGGTCGTGTCGTCGCTCATGGTGCCCTCGCTGGTGCCCTATCAGGCGAAGGCGTCCCGGCTGCATGGGTTCCGGCGAGGATGAGCGATCTTTTCGACGCCGGCCGCTTTGTCATATTCATTGAGGACGGCGTAGAGCTTCTCCGTGATGTAGGCCTGCTGCTTCGCGAGCACCTACACGATATGCAGCTTAGAGGGGCGTTGTGTCGCAGCATGGCGTCCCGAGAATGAGCGACATGCTTAATACGATGTTAGGCGGATTGTACTCCAACTGCTCATTGCATCGCGTGAGTCGGCAAAATGTGCCTACGCGCATGCAGCGTGGAGTATGAGTATGCAAATACCAGTGCTGAAAATCACCTGGAAACGAACTCCGAGGGAGACGACGCTTGTCATCTCCCTCGGGTTGTTTCTGATGCCCTTCTTGGCCTGCCTCCTGAAAAGTGGTCCTCCCTGAGGTATGGCTTCGAGCCATGTGGAGGATGTTTCATGGGACGGAAGAAGCATACGGCTGAAGAGATCGTCGCCAAGTTGCGCCAAGTTGATGTCTTGGTCTCGCAGGGCCGCAAAGTTGCTGAAGCAATCCGGTCCATCGAGGTGACCGAGGTCACGTACTACCGCTGGCGTTCCGAGTACGGCGGTCTGAAGGGTGACCAGGTCAAGCGGCTGAAGTCTCTGGAGACCGAGAACCAGCGGCTTCGTGAGCAATCTCCGATCTGACCCTGGAGAAGCTCATCCTGAAGGAGGCAGCCTCGGGAAACTTCTGAGCCCGGCTCACCGCCGGGCCTGTGTCGACTTCGTCGTTGCCGAGCATGGTGTGTCCGAACGCTTCGCCTGCCGTGTTCTGGGCCAGCATCGTTCGACGCAGCGCAAATCCGCCGTCGTGGCCGAGGACGAAGCCGCTCTGACGGGCGCCATCGTCGCCCTGGCGCTGCAGTATGGACGTTACGGCTACCGTCGAATCACGGCCCTGCTCCGACGTGACGGCTGGACGGTGAACGTGAAGCGCGTCGAACGGATCTGGCGGCGCGAGGGGCTCAAGGTCCCGGCTCGCCAGCCAAAGCGGGCACGCCTTTGGCTCAACGACGGCGCCTGCCTGCGACTACGGCCCGAGCGGCCTGACCACGTCTGGTCCTACTACTTCATTGAGCACCGCACACACAATGGACGCAAGTACCGGATGCTGAACGTCATCGACGAGTTCACACGCGAGTGCCTGGCCATTCGCGTGTCTCGTAAGCTGAAGGCATTGGACGTAATCGATGTACTCTCGGACTTGTTCAGTCTGCGTGGGGTGCCGGGGCATATCCGTTCGGACAACGGGCCGGAGTTCATTGCCAACGCCGTACAGGACTGGATCGCGGCGGTTGGATCGACAACCGCCTACATCGAGCCGGGCAGTCCGTGGGAGAACGGCTATTGCGAGAGCTTCAACGCGAAGCTGCGGGATGAACTCCTCAACGGCGAGGTGTTCTACACCCTCAAGGAGGCCAGCGTCGTCATCGAGCAATGGCGAAGGCACTACAACAGCATCCGGCCGCACTCGTCGCTCGGCTATCAGCCGCCTGCGCCCGAAGTCGTCGTCTGGCCAACCGAACCGAGCGGCTCAGGGCCGCTCGCTCACCCCGCCATCGTCACGCGACCTACGATGCACTAACTTCGAACCTGGGCCACCGAATGGGGGCAGGCCATTCTAAGCACCGAAACAGGGAAGGGCGGGCGGCTACCCGCCCTTCCCATCTTAAGATCTTCTGAATGTATGAAATCTGTCGCTTTGCCAGATTGGATCGCAGGTTTATATAACTTGCAAATCACTTCGTCTCGGCACAAATACACGGATAGGCATGCTTAGTTAACACACAGTTAACGTAGATGCTTATGAACACTTCGTTTACGAAAACATTAATCGATAATTTTATCCGTTAACACTTAGACCGCTCCGAGCTGTCGTCCGCGCAGCGGGCCAGCGGGACGGCGCGTAGGAAAGCCATCTACGTCGAGCTGCACCCGGAGACGGCGGCGGGAGTTGCTGGCGCAGCAAGCCGTTGGGATGCAAGCGCCAAGTTGGCGCCTGCATTCACCTCTGAGACCGCCTCTGCCACCGGCCGATCCGAGCGCGCCGTCCAGCGCGATGCCGAGCGCGGCGAGAGGATAGCCGAGCCGGCCTTGGCCGCAGTCTCCGGCACGCCCCTCGACAAGGGTCGCTACCTCGACGCCCTGAAAAAGCTGCCGGCCGCGCCTCTCCCATGCGCAAGTAGGCCGCCGGCTCTCGGTCTTTTTATGTCGCCTCCGAGACAGCGGGTTCACTAATGGCGGGCGTGATCCAGCGGCGAATGTAGACCATACAGCTTGATCGACAATAGGCGCCGTCTCGGCACCTTTAAGAAGGTACCGGCCGCGCCCGACAGGGTAGCAGGCCGCCGGCTCTCGGTGTTCATCGTCACCGCCGAGTGGACGAGATCCCCCCATCATGAAAGGCGACCTAGGGTCGAATGTAGACCTTGCGTCTCGACAACCGGAAAAGGCCGCACTGAGCGCATCCGGTTCCGCACTCAGAGCGCAGTTCGAGACATCATCGAGATCGGGCGCGACCTTATCGCGACCAAGGAAGATCTCGGCCACGGCCACTTCCTGCCCTGGATCGAGGCGAAGTTCGGGATGGCAGAGCGGACCGCGCGTCGCTTCATGGAGAGCGCGGAAGCCTTTGGGTCCAAATCGGCCACCGTGGCCGATTTGCCCGCCACCGTCCTCTACGCCCTCGCCTCTCCATCAACACCCGACAGCATCCGCGACGAGGTGATGCGGTCTGTAGAGGCAGGCGAGACGGTCGGCTTAGCCAGGTCATGCGGGACGAGGCGCACTGGCTCGCGGAAGGCTTCCACCGCTTCAACGCCGCCCGGGAGGCCGAGCTGGAGACCATCGCATGTGAGGTCCGGCCGGGCGGGCTTTCCGACGCGATCCTGCACTCGGTTGGGGCGAACGCAACGCACGGCCTTCGCCGGTCGAACGCCGACAAGCGTCGGGCGGTTGCGATCTTGCTGGAAGATCCGCTGGTCGCGCTGGACCCGGAGACGGGTACGCCCTGGTCTGATCGGGCGATCAGCCGCCTGTGCTCAGTCGACCACAAGTTCGTAGCGAAGGTCCGTGCGCCGATCACCGGGGATATCCCCAGTGATACCCGCGCCTACCCAGACCGCTGGGGCAACGTCTCGCAGATGCGCACCGCCGCCATCGGCCGTAAGCCGGCAGCCGCGCCGCCCGAGATCCTCGCAGACGGGCCGGCGCCGGCAGAGCCGCAGGCTGAGGCGCCGCCGCCAGCCTTGTCGCCCGCTCCGTCATCGCCCGAGCCGACCAACGTCGTCCCGCTCGCACCCCGCCTTTCCCCGCTTCCGACGCCCGTGCGCACGCGGAGCCGCCTTGGCCATCGCAGTGTCACGCAAGCCCTCGCGTGACGGGTTCTCAGATCATAGGTTTTGTGACGACATTTCATACAGGAAAAATGTTGGCCCGATCCAGCGTGCAGGCCGTCACGCAATCGGACGTTTGCGTGATAGACGGTCCCATACTGACACTTATGCGAATGGCCAGCGCATGTAGACGGGCCGTCGCGACGCTCAATCCGGCTTCTGCGTCTCATCCAAGGAGTTTGACGGGTTCGCGCCACTGCGCAGAACGACCAGCGCCCGCATCCGGGTCGGCCTATCCTCGGTCGCCATCCAGAGCGTCAGAAGCTCGAGGGTCTCGCTCAGTTCGTGAGAACCTTGATTGAAGAATGCCTGAGGCGAACAGCCAAGCGACTCGGCAAGGCGGTTCAGAAGGGAGAGCGGCCTTGGATCAGTCATTCTTCGTGCCCGTTTAACCTATGTTATTGTATGATAATCTAAAGGCGCCTGATCTCATCAAATGATAATTTTTGATCAGAGTCCTGTATTCAAAATACATAAATACTCCGGGGCGGGGCGTATGCGGGTGGGTGAGCCTGATCAAATCGAAGTGATCGCACAAGCTTGTATAGAGGCTAACGACCTTATCCAGGAAAGCGGCACGGACATGATGAAGACGATCATGCGGGTGCTGCTGTTCGAGATCGGCCAAGAAATTGCCCGCCAGCAAGCTGACTTGCGGGGAGAACCTGCCCGCGTCTGAGGCAGAGTTCCCGTAAATTGCCTTACGCGAACGGGCCTACTGTCAGCAAAACGGTCGTTTATCCGACATGAAATTGCGTCGGTGCCGGCCTTGCTGATGCTATCATTTGTTAACAGGCGCGGCCCCTGTCGATTAGCCCGAGGCACGAGACCACAGCATGATCGCCGAGACCTTCGCGGCGCGGGTCTCCATGCTTTCGACCTCGCCAGATCGGGCGAACAGTTCGAGGCTCACATGCTGCCCGACGATTGCCTTGAGTTCCTTCCCCCACCGATCTCCGAGCGCCGTGTAGTTTTCAAGCGGCCAGTCGTGAACGATCGCTCCGGGGTATTCTGGCGCTACGTCAGTGAGCACGAGGCCGATATCCACGTCACTGTCAGCACGGGCAGTACCGCTCGCTCGGCTGCCGTACAGCCATAGCTCAGCGATTTCCGACTTGCCGGCCGCCCAAGCCGCAAGACCCGTCAACCATGCCGGCTCAACGTCGAGCCCAAGGTGCTCAAGTCCGGGGTCCATGAACGATGATAGGGAGATCTCGCCGAGGTACTTGGGATAGGCACGGACGAAGGTGGCGAGTGTCTGTTGAGCGCACACATCAAGGAACTGCCGCTGCCCGTCTGCCTCGACCTCAAGCCCCGGTGCATCCCAGCGCCCTTCCCCCCACCCGGCCCCGGCCGTGTCGAACGCGAATTGCGCTACGTCTCGCTCATTGCCCGGTAGTAGGGGCAGCTTTTCCGGGTGCTTCACGCCGTTGGCGATCGCCAGCACGATAGAAGCCTGAGCGCACCGGGCATCCACCGTAGCTTGCACACGCTTCAAGGCGTTCCGAACCGCCGTCTTGCGCGCATTCCCAGCCATGCCGCCGAAGCCGGGCTGTGCTTGGACCTTGGCGAGCGCAAGGGAGTCGGCGACGTGGCAGATCACGAGGCACGCCAGATAGGCGCGTCGCCGATCATCTCGTGCGGTTCGGAACTCGGCCAGCGTCGGCAGCACGATTGCCCTGACGTACTCCTGCGGCGTCATCGGCACGTTCGGGTTGTTGCTCACACGCATTCTCTGGTCGGCGAACGTTGGGAAGCTCGCCGTATTTTGCCTGAACGCGCGCGATGCGGTCCAATGACGTTCGGATGGCGGCACGGGTTGCTTGCAGCATTGCATCGTGCTCGGCGCGATGGGCCCTAACTCGATCAATGAGCATCTGGGTCTCTCGCAACGCGCGCTCTTCCAGCGAATGCATGCCGGCTCTCTCAGTACCCAGAACCGCGGAACGTCAGCGTGTGACCGCTGCGGGCAGCCTTGACCCAAGTCAAGCCTTTCAATCCGCCTTAAGATGCTTACCGCCTTGCACGGATCATCCAGGCGTCACGGTCTGCGCGCGCCACGGCCAACTCCTTCTGCACCTCCTCAAGCCGGGCATGCATCTCGCCGGCATCGACGGCCGTCTCGATCAGGAGTTCCTGCGCCTCGGCGAGGGCTGCGCGCAACTCGGCGATCTCGGTGGCGAGCGCCAGGACCAGTGCCGTCGTCTCGTCGCTCATCCTTCAGCAACCTGTCTGACCCACCGTGGACGCCGCCGCATCCGCGGCCAGCAGGTCGCTCGATCTGTTGCGGCGGCTCTGTTTGCCCCTTCAAGCAGGGCCGCCACTCCTTCGAAGCTTCGAACGGGCCATAAGCCGGCGTCGGCGGTTCCTGTTCCCCGCAGCACCGACCTTCACGCGATCACCCGGCCCAAGGCTTCACGGGCACGGCGCAGGGAACTGGCCCGCGCCGACCTGTCATCGCGTGCTCTCTGTGCCGAGCTGCCTGCCGGCGTTCGCGACCGCCGCGGCGCGCGAGCGTCGAGAGGCCTGCCGTGTAGCAGATGGTCCGTCGCTGACCAGCGACTAATAGGAGGCACGATGTTTGCCGCTGAAGGCTGACAGGCATTTTACCTCTCTTACAGGGTGGCAGGTGTATCGTTCGTCCCGAACCCTGGAGTTCCTGGATCGCGATCGCCTGCCTGTGGTCTCGCCGGGCAGAAACTAACTCGGCACGCCGGTCCACATGCAGCCTTCCCCCCGGTTCCCGATCGACCCCGCGGACCAAACTGAGACTGCCGCTGCAACCCAGGCCATCATCCTCAATCAGCTCGCCGAGGGCGTGATCGTCACCGATGCAGCAGGTCGGATCACGATGGTGAACGGGGCTGCCGCTGCCATTCACGGTGTCGCTCGCCTCAATGTCGAGCCGGATGCCTACAGCGACACCTACCGGCTCTTCACCGAGGATGGGCGACCGTATCCACCCCTTGATTTGCCGCTGGCGCGCGCGGTGCGTGGGGAGACGGTTCGGGAGGCGCGATGGCGGATCGTGCGACCGGATGGCGTCGAAGTGCTCGCGGTAGGTAATGCCCAGCCGCTTCGTGGGGCAGATGGCCAGCAGATCGGGGCGGTACTGACGCTTCGGGACGAAACCGCACGTGAGACTGCGGAGCGCGCTCTGTTCGAGTCGAACGCGACGCTCGCGCAGCGTGTGCAGGAGCAGACGCGCGTCGCCGAGGAGGCGCGTGCCGAAGCCGAGCGGGCGAGCGAGGCCAAGAGCGAATTCCTCGCTGCGATGAGCCACGAGATCCGTACGCCCCTGAACGGCATCCTCGGCTACGCCGACATGCTGCTCGACGAGACCTACCTGCGGGCGGAGGACCGTCACCGGCTCGAGCTGATCCAGGGCTCGGGCGCCGCGCTGCTCACCGTCGTCAACGACATTCTCGACTTCTCGAAGATCGAGGCCGGGCAGCTGACCCTCGACCCGGTCTCGTTCCCGCTGGTCTCGGTGATCGACAACACCGTCTCGATCGTCCGCGGCGGCGCGCTGAAGAGCAACCTGCGGATCGAGACCCGGATCGAC
>NZ_JAKSYF010000049.1:0-2869 GCF_022829745.1 Methylobacterium sp. E-016 | reverse complement strand
AACCGCGTTCGACCGCATTCGTCCTTGGGCTATCGGCCGCCCGCGCCTGTCACCTTCCCGGACCTGGCTTTCCGGCTACCCATGGCCGCTACCATGCAGTAGCCTCTCAATCGGCTCGGTCCAAAATACCGGTCAGGTCAGTAGAGCGCGAACAGGTTCAGGCAGTCGCATTCGCAGTAGGAGCGGACCCGGTCGATCTCCCCGGCTGTCACCATCGCGGCAACCTCTGAGCCGTGTCCCCCGATTTTCCCCGGCAGGCCCATCGCGACCGCCACGTCCTCCATACCCATGCGCGCCACGGCACCGTAATCGGCGAGCTGCTCCATCAGGTCGCAGTGCCAGTCCGGCGCGTAGCGCTGTGTGTAGCTCTCCCAGTCCGGGTTGGGTGCGTTTGAGACGGTCTGCTTCCGGGTGGGATTTGGCAGAAGCAGACACTGTCGTGCCGCGGTCGGCTTGGCGCTGCTCGATATGGCGGTGGGGCGCTGATGTCTCAGGGGCTCAGAAGGCGACTGACGGAACTCTGCCAACTTGAGGTTTGCAAGGGACGGGGTGGAAGAGCCCTATACGCTCGAAAGGGCAAATCCTACAAGGGCCCTTACCATACTTCGAGTGTTTCCGGGCGGTTTCTAGATTGTAAAAAATATACTGGATGTGCGACAAATAGGCAGTTTGATTGCGAAATTAATCTATAATTTACCGCAAGAATTACAATTCAAGTCGAAGAGGTCGTAGACCCTCCGGCTGGGAGTTTGTTGGTGCGCTTGTTCGATAGCTCCTTCCGTGCGCTGTTCGAGGCCATCGACCGCTCGCGCGCCCGCATCGCGTTCGCCCCCGATGGCACGATCCTCGATGCCAATGCGAACTTCCTCGGCCTCGTTGGCTACACGCTGGCGGAACTGAAGGGCCAGAACCACCGCAAGCTCGTCACGCCGGCAGAGCGCGACGCGCCGGCCTATCACGCGTTCTGGGACGCATTGCGCAAAGGGGAGTCCCAGACCCGCGAGTTCAAGCGCATTGCCAACGATGGTCGTGCGATCTGGATTCAGGCAACCTATAATCCGGTGCTGGACCGCGCCGGCCGCGTTCGCAAGATCGTCAAGTTCGCGTCCGACATCACCTCGCAGGTTCAGCGCGCGATCGACCATGAAGGCCAGCTTGCTGCCCTCAACCGCTCGCAGGCGGTGATCGAGTTCTCGCTCGACGGCACCGTCCTGACGGCCAACGCCAACTTCCTCGCTGCCGTCGGCTACCGGCTCGATGAGATCCGCGGGCAGCGGCACAGCATGTTCGTCGATGCGGACGAGCGGACGGGGGAGGCTTATCGCAGCTTCTGGGCTGAGCTGGGACGCGGCGAGTTCATGTCGGGCGAGTTCCGGCGGATCGCCAAGGGCGGTCGTGAGGTCTGGATCCAGGCAACATACAATCCGATCCGTGATCGCGATGGGGTTCCGATCAAGGTGGTGAAGTTCGCGACCGACATCACGGCCCAGGTGCACGAGCGGCAGCGTCGCGCCGAAGCGCAGCAGGCGATCGGCACCGATCTCGACGCGATCGGCCAAGCCGTCGAGAACGTCACCCGTCAGACGGCCGAGACCGCCGGCACGGTGGGGCAGGTGTCCAACGACATCCAGTGCGTCGCCTCGGGCGCGGAGGAGTTATCGGCTTCGGTCGGCGAAATCAGCCAGCAGGTGAGCCATGCCGCGCGGATGGCCGCCCAGGCGGTCGAGCAGGCACAGCGCACGGGCAGCATCGTCACCGGGCTGAGCGGCCAGGCGGCGCAGATCGGCGACGTGGTGACGCTGATCCAGGGCATCGCCGCGCAGACCAACCTCTTGGCCTTGAACGCGACTATCGAAGCAGCGCGCGCCGGCATGGCCGGGAAAGGTTTCGCGGTGGTCGCCTCCGAGGTGAAGGCGTTGGCTGAGCAGACCGCCAAGGCGACCGACCAGATCCGTGGGCAGATCTCCGCCACACAGGCCGCCGCACGCGAAGCCGTGGATGCCATCGGCTCCATCCAGGGAACGATACGCTCGCTCGATGAGGTGTCGGGCGCCATCGCCGCTGCTGTGGAGGAACAGTCCGCCGTGACCCGGGAGATGTCGGGAAGCATGCATACGGCCGCCCACGGGGTGACGACGATTGCCGGAAGCATGGAGGACATCGCCCGGGCAAGCGAGCAGGTCGATCAAGCCACCCGAAAGGTTCGCCAGGCATCACGAGCGGCTGTCTAGAGACGTCGTCCCAGGCGCGGACGAGATGAGCGCTGAGTTCGCTTCTCTTGTCCGATGGTCCGAGCCGACGCGGTCGGCCGTCGGCTCAAGCGCACGTGATACGATCGTGGATGCCGATCAGGAAAACGGATCCACCAACGCAGTGCCGGTTCGCTTGCTGCTCCAAGGCCTACGCGCTCAACGAGAGACATTACGATCGGGCACCGAAAAATTTTGGGCGTCTTCGTTGCAGATGCACCCGAGCTTTGGTCCCTCCACCGACGACCTGAAAGACATCTTCGTGCGAGCCCTAGCGGAAGTCGAGCTCCTGATCCGACACGGCAAAACTCTGCTCGGTCCACACCCGAAGGCGCGGCCATAAAAAAAGGCGCGAGTAAACGAGTAAAGCCACCGCAGCCAGGTGCGATGGCCACCTCTGATCACCGGACACTTCCGACTCTGATATCACCAGTGAAGTCGACATGCATTCGATCGTGACTTGCGTTCGAGACTTCCACGACGAGCAGCTGTTGCTGTTGGCCGCAGTCGTATGCAGCGTCGGCATCTACGCCTCATCCGCCATCGCCGCTCATGCGGCGCGTTCGGAAGGCGTAGCTCGGCGCAAATGGGGCATCGTCAGTATCGTCGCCGCCGGCTGT
>NZ_JAKSYF010000045.1:0-201 GCF_022829745.1 Methylobacterium sp. E-016 | reverse complement strand
TCTGAAGTGCGCTTCTCTGGGGTCGAGAAGCGCTTCGGCAGTGTGACCGCTCTGCACCGCCTCGATCTGACCATTCCGCGCGGTTCGCTGTTCTCGCTGCTTGGCCCGAGCGGTTGCGGCAAGACGACCTCGCTTCGGCTGATCGCGGGGTTCGAGCAGCCGGATTCCGGCGACGTGTTCATCGGGGACAAGCGCGTCACC
>NZ_JAKSYF010000044.1:0-534 GCF_022829745.1 Methylobacterium sp. E-016 | reverse complement strand
GGTCTGGAAGTCGTTGCGGGACACGCCCGAACCGAAGTCACGGCCGCCGCCGCTGCCGGAGGCGAAGCCGCCGGTGCCGTACACGAGGTTGCGGTCGAAGGCGTAGCCGAGGCGACCGCGCACGGTGCCGAAGTAGTCGTGGCTGGAGCGGCCCGACGGGTTGTAGATCAGGTTGCCGGGCAGGATGCCGCCGCCAGCGACGGTCGCCGACGATACGCGGTTGCGGTTCGGGCCGAAGTCGACGTACTGCGCGTCGGCATCGATGCCGATCACGACGCCCGAGCGCGGGGTGAACTGGGAGTGGTAGACGACTGTGCAACCGCCAGTGAAGCCGTCGCTGCCGCGGCTGCCGCCGTAGGCGAGCACGCCAGCGCGGTTACCACCGGCCGGGCCGGCGAAGATCGCGTTCTGCGGCGAGACACCGACGACGGTGGCGCCGCGGTTGTCGTTGGCATCGAAGCCGTAGCCGGCATTGATACCGAAGTACGCGCCCGTCCAGGTGAACACCGGAACCGGGGTGAACACCGGCGGCGG
>NZ_JAKSYF010000043.1:0-11332 GCF_022829745.1 Methylobacterium sp. E-016 | reverse complement strand
GAGGCAACCTCGGGATGGGCCCCCGAGCCCGTTCATGACCACCACCAGACTGCCAGATCGCCAGTCCGATCACGTCAAAAGCTACCGGCCGCGTCAAACCAACGGCCAGACCCCGCAATTACGCGGTTCTTCGAGGTGTCCATTCGATTAAGACTAGGTTCTAATCAAGCGGCGATAAATACGAAGCTTTGATTGAGTAGATTAACTTTTCTGATCAAAAACGACTTTTTATACAGACGAAAATTAACGGTCTGCTTGCGGAGTTATTCGCGCGTGGTCGGGTGTCGGCAAACACGCTCATGGAGGGCGTCAGCACATTCTGGTAGCAATAGGCCGAGAGCGCGCCTCCTCTGCGCGTCTGCTTCGCAACGCTGAGCCTCATCAAGGGCAAATCGCCCGTTAGACCTGTCGCCGCGATCGAAGTGGGTCTCCGCGTATTTGACCAGATGGCCCGCAATGACGCTTTCTATACCGATCTTACTGCGCCCGCGCGCCTCATGCGGTCGCTTGGGCTTACGATCTAAAGCGTCCCGCGCCTGCATGATGCGGTTTTGTGATTGCGAGCAGCTATCGACCGTGTTGCCGTCTCCCCCCATGAAGAGGCGAAGACGACCGAAAGCGGCAACCCAACGATCCCTGCGCGAAAGCGGCATTCGAGTTCCCACCCAGTGCCTGCGAGAGAGCACCACCCCTTACAAGAATTCCAGATTCAAAAGGCGATCTGCGTCCACCAATCCGCTGCATGAGCAACAACCAACCGACAGACGCAGAAGGCAGGTATAGTCGGGGAGAAAGACCGAGCATCGTACGTGCGCCTAATTTTTGTAACCAGCAATATCCCCATCATATTTATTTTAAAAACTATCGTGCATTAAATCTCTATATCTTGTATTTAAACCCATGTTAGATCTAAGGTGCTAAACGCACCGTTTTTTGGCGCAACTTGTGACTTTTCAACCCGACACGCGCAGGGTGGACGCGCCTGATCTCATGCCTGCGCTGGCATCGAATAGAGAATGCGATCGCGGCGGTGGAGGCGGTAGCCGACGAGGAACGGGGTCGGCGGCAACGGTAGCATCAATCAATCTAGCGGTACGGCTACAGCCCGTGAACATATAATCGCGTGCCTAGAAATGCATCAGGCACATAAAACTTGCACAATACGATCTGCGGATTGAATAATTCCCATGCAATAAACAATTCCTGTGCAGCGGGTTCGTCCCAATACAAGGAAAATCAGCGTCATGACTTTTACTTCACCCGATAGCTTTGTACCCCGTGACGAGTACGCCGCCAGGGTGGCCGCTGCCGAAGCCAGCGGAGATCGTCACGCGCAGGATCACATGAGCGAGAAGCCGCCTCGGGCGACACCTCCCGTCGCCAACAACACTACGTCGTACCATGAAGCCGCAATCCGGCAGTCTCAGCCGTCCCGGCGCTGACAAAAACCAACTGGTAGACGAGAGCCGGATCGTTCACGGTGGTTGGTGCTGCATCAGCAGCCAGCTGATCGCCTGATCCGCTGAGGCGGTCCTGTATGCCCCTTCATACAGGGCCGCCTTTCACCTTTCGGCCACAAGCCTCCCAGTAGTTTACAACCCGAAGTTGTGTGCACACGGGCTGACAGGGCAAGGTGCAACCCGATCCGGTCAGCGGCTGAAGCAAATTATTTTCGACCGCTGACCGTACAGGCCAATTCGACTTTCATGTCGCTTGCAGATCATCGGGGCTCCACCAACCGGAGCCGTACCGATGTCCCTCGCGACCACCGCTGATACCACTGCCATCACGCCCGCCCCCCTCTCGAAGTACGAGATCCAGCGCAACGAGCGTCATGCTGCCTCTCAGGCAGCGTCCAACGCCAAGCGTAGAAGCAAGAACGCTCCGCGGCGGGATGATATGGCCAGGGCGGCCTACTACGCGCTCCTAATGATGGTCGTTGACCCGAAAATTCCTCCGGCTGAGAAGGCGCGCCTCCTCGGCACGATCTCCAACCTGCTTGAAAAGGCTGGTTTTGATCGGGCGGTCTGCCGCGAGATCTTCAAGGGTCACGCCGCGACAGTGCTGGACAACCTCGACGGATGGCTGGCCCAGCGTTGGTATGCGGAAGGCCGACGATTGGCTGACAATCGGGGGCGCTACGTGCCTCTCAAACGGATTAGCTTCGCAGATATGGCGCGGGAGGCGGTGATCGACGTGTCAACCGCTGACTAGGAGTAACGCAGGAGTACCAGGGATTGGGTGTCAGCCGCTGATCGGCAAGGGTGTTACCTTACGGGGGCGGATGAGCCAGGTCCGACCGTTGTTTTTGTTCGTTCGATCATCGACACGAGATTTGTGCGAAAGGCTTTTTGCTGGTTTGAGCCGCTGTCGATACCCCCTCCGCTCGCAAGATCCAGCAGCAGTTCATCCATGGCTGCAGCTCGTGCCTGGGGCTCAGGCTGGTTCATGGCGAACCGCAGGATAGCGTTCTGTGCCGTACCTAAATCCTCGCGCTGTGCCTTCTCAATCAAAGACCGAAGGACGCGTGTGCATTCGTCTCTGAGCATGTTGTTCCGGCCTCGGGTTCTGCGAAGCACACCCGCTACCACCAAGGCTCCGGCTGAAGCTATCGAAGTAGGCCATAAGCCGGCGCCTGCGGTTCCTGTTCCCCGCTGCATCGACCTTCACGCAACCACCCGACCCGAGGCGTCACGGGCACGGCACAGGGAACTGGCCCGTGCCGGCCTGTCGTCGCGTGCTCTCTGTGCTGTGCTGCCTGTCGGCGTTCGCGACCGCCGCGGTGCACAAGCGTCGAGAGGCCAGCCTTGTATCAGGTCATCAGCCGCTCCGCAGCATCGGCTCAAGGCGTCTGCCTCATATCAGGCTCGATGGTGAACTCGCTTGCGATCGTGTCGTAGACGCGTGCCAGCCACTCTTCCGCGATCCGTGCACGTTCCTCAGCCGCCTTCACTTTCTCGTCGGCCGCTTTCAGCAAGGCGTCGGCACGGCTCTGAATTTCAGCGGTGCGCGCCTCAGCAACGCGGACTCGCTCGGCGGCGTTGCGGACATCTTCGCGGACGCGGTCAAGCACCTCCTGAACGCGCAGTTCCTGTTCTTGAGCCTGAGCCTCGATTTCGCGAGCATGGTTGGCCGCATGCCGAACCCGCTCGATCAGCTTCGACCAATCCTTTGATGGGGAGAGAGGCGACGGCAGCGATCCGCCACCGATGTCCATAACCGGCTCGACAAGACGCACCACCTTTGCTGGCCTTGCCTTAAGGGCAGGATCTTCAACAGGAGCGTCTAGGGCTGACAAGCTCTGCCAAAGGTGTTTTGTTGCTGTGTCCATGCCCCCCCTCTAAAAGCAATTGAGGCCTAATTCGAGCGAAGGCCTTCGGTTAACGACTTGGTTATACTAATCCTCACTGATCAGGACTCATGGGCCCAGGCGCGCAGTCCGATCGACATGATGCGCCAGGGGCGGTCGATGAGGGTATTCCAGGCGTCGCAGCAGTGGTCAAGGATGTCGGCGTAGGATTTGAAGACGCGGTTGCCGAGCCAGTTGTCACGCATGAACTGCCACAGGTTCTCCACGGGGTTGAGTTCGGGGGAGCGGGCCGGCAGCGGCAGCAGCGTGATGTTGGCGGGCACAGCGAGCTTCGTGGTCGTGTGCCAGCCGGCTTGATCGAGTAGCAGGACGGCATGCGCGCCGGGGGCGACAGCCTGGGCGATCTCTTCGAGGTGCAGAGCCATCGCTTCGGTGGTGCAGCGAGGCATGACGAGGCCGGCCCCGGTGCCTCTGGCCGGGTTTGAGGATCGACGGCCTCCTGGCCTGTACCCCAACCTACTACGTCACGAAGCACCTGCAGCAGGGCATCGAGAGCGACCACTTCCGGGTAAAATAACCCATGCCGCGCGTAGGCGGCTTCCGCTCGTTCAACATGGCGCGACGCACAATCTGCGGCTTCGAGGCCATGCCTTGACTGCGCAAGAGCTTCGGCTTTGCCGGTGCGTGGACCGTCCGCGAGCAGGACCAATTGCTTGCCGTCTGCTTCGGACTTCCGGCGGTTAACAGAACCTGAAAACAAGGCAGATCGGCGTCTACTGCGGCCTACGGCACGGCTTGCGACAGGCCCAGGTTTTCACCTTCACTCAGGTCCGGCTGAACGGACCGTTGCCTGGAGCCATCTCAGTCTTATCGCCGAGCAACCGGCGCCCGGAGGCAATCACCTGCACCGTGCCGCGGCAGTCGCATTCCGATCGCGCAACGGCTTCCAAATCGCGCAGGTACTCAATCACTGCGCTACGGCCCTTTGCGTCTAGAACTTGCGCAAGCTGGACCTTGGATGTGACGAGGGCGGGTACACCTTTCCAGAACTCGGCCTTAGCTACGGAGAGCTTATGCGCATCATGGAACTCAATGAGATTTAGAGCCGACATAGCAACCTGCGTCGAGATAATCAGCGTCATATCGATCAGCCTGTACCGCCCTCGAAAGAGGAGCACTTGCTTGATTATGAAAGTTCAAGTTCAAGCATTTGATGCTTTTCAGATGGCGATATTGACGCAGGTAAAAACGTTTCCGTGGTTTAGCCAGCGCAACCCGACCGTTTTAAACCTCGCTTCCAGACCGGTCAGCGTGATGCACGGTACTCGCCACCCGAGCCCGAGCGCTCGCGTGTCCTCGCTCGCCTCGACCGTTCGCAGGTGCTCGATCACCACCTCGAGCGACGCGAGGGCGGCTGCGCGTGTCTGGGTTGTCGTTGTACCCCCTAGTACCAATGCAGTCCGCGAAAGTGCCCGTCTCACTACCGCCTGGGCGATCGCTGTATCCAGCGCCGGCAGAATGATGACGCGCCGCTTCAAGCTTGCAGCCGTGCTGGAAGCAGCCACAGCCACCTCATCGCGCATTCCGAGCGTGCCGGTTTCTACGGCAGATACCCACGGCCTCATCACCGTCGCCAGCAGCGGCTGCAGGCCGGCCCCTCTAGAATTCCGGCCATTCTGCGCCCCTACCCCTCACCGTCAGCGATCGTGTCCACGTCTGAGCGGCGGATACTGCCACGCTTGAGGCTGCGAGCGCCATGGAGAGCTGATCAGCGCCCACGTTGTGGTCCAAGAGTGAAGTTAGTGCACGGTGGGCCGCTCCGCTACGGGTAGCTTGGCCGGCGGACCTGGTCGGGCGAGCGCCGCCGGCCAAGCGGAGAAGGCTGGCACGAACACCTCCGGTGCCGGCGGCCGGTATTTCAGCGATGCATGCGGGCGCACGCCGTTGTAGTGACGTCGCAAGCTTTCGATGACGACCTGCGCTTCCCTGATTGTGTAGAAGATCTCGCCGCTCAGAAGTTCGTCGCGAAGCCGTGCGTTGAAACTTTCAACGTAGCCATTCTCCCACGGTGAGCCTGGCGTGATGTAGGCCGTCTTTGCCCCGACGCCGGTGATCCAAGCTTGTACGATCTTCGCGACGAACTCCGGGCCGTTATTCGAACGGACATGGCCAGGTACGCCACGCAGAATGAACAGATCCGAGAGCACGTCGATGACGTCGGTTGCCTTCAGCTTGCGGGCGAACCGGACACTGGACCGGCTCACCCAGCGCCTCACCGCGATAGGCATCATCGAGGACGTGCTCAGCATCGTCCGCGGCGACGCGGCCGGAGCTGGCTTCTACGACGGCGCTCTGGTGGCGTTCCGCCGCAACCCAGTTACAGTCCTCATGATGTGTCTCGGCGCGGTGATGTTGTTTAGTGGCATACACTCACAAGAAGACTTCCCGAGGTCTACCGCGGGCAGTGAACGAGAGCGAAGTCGACATCCGCTTTCACTTGTTGCCGCTTTTAAGGGGACCAGCGGAAATCCACCCCTCTTTGACATTATGACCGCCAAGCTGACTGAGTTCAGGCCCTCAGGACTTGGAATGGCCCGCCACTTGGCCCTGTTCTGATGCTGCCAGAGGATGTCTGAGAGTGTGCGCGTGAGATGCTGTGGGGTGTCCTGGTTTTGAACCGGCAGGCCATGACTAGAAACTTCAGTTCAAGCCACTGCGCGTTGTCCAGCATCGTCCCTCCTGCATCAGAGAAACGAAATCGCTAGCCAAGCCAATCCGTTCAAGCGGCGACAGACTTCATTTTGCCGTGACCCGGTGGAGATTGTTAGGCTGATACCGCGATTGGTGCATGGCAAGGATATTCGCCTGAAGACGCTCGGTGCCTTCCATCCCGTTTACTGCTGGCGATCGCTTCCGCGGCTACACTACCAATTACCGCGGTGACAGCGTCAAGTACCGCCACGAGATCGACTGCCGCCCCTGGGTACATGGACGGCGTCATCCAAACCTTCGCGCCATTCTAGCGTGAGGCAGCGCGTAAGGTCGGTCGCCCTGCCGGGTGAACTGGCGGGCGCTACAATGCAAGTTCGATAAGTAAGGACTTGTTAAGTCCCACCCTACGGGATTTGGACGTTTTGCCGCGGCGCTTAGCAACGAAGATCCAGTTCCATTCCTTTATCGGCCAGTCACAAGCGGATCTATCGCTGGGGCGCACCAATTTATCTTTTGATGATTTCGCATCGATACGATAAAAGTTTCTAATTTAAGACTTTATTAGGTGTCTAGATTTCATTTTACGCAATAGAGATAGCCCTTCCAGACCGATGCCCTGCCCGAACAATAAGCGTCGTCCCATGGGATTGTCACACGCGCACGCTTAGCTCTGGCACGTCGTATCGCGACGTCAACCCGACCAGCCCTTCACGAACAGAGCTTTGCCGCATGCGCTCGAATCTATCCCTTAAGGTTGCACTGCTCGCCGCCTTTGGCCTTCTTGCTCTGATCTGCGTGGGTCAAAGCGCTCTATTTATCCACCAGGCCGCCGATTTTCGTCACAGCGTCACGTGGGTCGCAAACAGCTGGCTCCCTTCGCTTACTGCAATCAACGAGAGTAAGGGCGCGGCGTTTGAGGTCGGGATCAAGCAGCTGAGTTACCGCACCTGCTCTGATATCACCTCTTGGCTTGCTGAGAATGAGGCGCAGCTCACTGTCACCAATGCCAAGCTTGCGACCGTACGCAAGCCCTTTGAACCACCGATATCCCCGGCCAAGCAGCATGGGCTGTACGAGGCTTTCTCTGCTACCTGGACGGGGGTGGCCGCGAGCGAGGTGCTGGCCACGGCCTCGGAGCGATCCCCCCAGGTTAAGACCCTCACCGCCGAGGTTGGGCACTTACTCGTCACCGTCCGGGCCGCATAAGATAGCAATGGCCGAGATCCTCCCCTTCACCGGGCAGCTGAGTCGCGAGGGCGCAGAGCGTCTGACGACCGTCCTGGCGCAAGCCTTCGCCAGCGGAGCCGACCTCGGCTCGCGCCGGTCACATATCCGCGCGCTCGGCCTCTCGCTTGGATCCCTTGTCGAAGCCCTGCGCGCCGAACTCGATCGACTCGACGACTGCCTGGCAGGTACTTTCCTGTCATCGTCGGACTATCCTGAGTTCCGCGCGCTACTCGCCGATTTCGAGCGCTTCGCCGACCTAGCCAGTGCCTACCGTGCCGCCGACACGCCCGATGTGCTCGACCACCCGGTATCGTGATCCTGATCCTCCATCCCCCGATCTCGGAGTTAGACGGTGTCCGATTCCTTTGCCTCGCTCGACGAGGAAGCCCGCCTGCGGGCGCTCGCCGCGCTGGCTGCGCACGACTGGCTTAGCGCGTCCCCTGATCCCGCACTCGCCCACATTGTAGAACTTGTCGCGCGCTTGCTCGGCGCGCCTGCTGCCTTCGTTTCGCTCGTCGACAAGGATCGGCAGGTGTTCCATGCCAAAGTTGGCATCGGCTTGTGCGAGACCGCCCGGGACATCGCGTTTTGCGACCGGACCATCGCGCAGGACGGCGTCCTTGTGGTACTGGATGCTTCGCGTGATCCGCGCTTTCAAGACAATCCACTTGTCACCGGCGATCCGTTCATCCGCTTCTATGCGGGAGCACCGCTACGAACCGCCGACGGCCATGCCATTGGTACGCTCTGTCTCGCCAGCCCCGAGGCACGCACCGTCTTTACCGAGGCCGACCGGCGCACCCTGTCCGACCTCGCCCGCCTTGCGCTCGATCGGCTAGAGCTGCGCAGACTCGAGGTTGCCCGCTGTGCCCTGCAAGCTCGGTTCGAGCACATGGCAGCGACCTCGCCCGATGCAATCATCTGCGCGGATAGCTGCGGGCAGATCACCGTCTGGAGCGCGGCGGCCGAGCGTCTGTTTGGATATACGGTACCTGAGGCATTGAACCGGCCCGTTGCCCTGATTTTACCCGAGAGGATGCGCGGAGGTAACGAGGGCGACCTACGTCGGATGGCGAGATTCGACGGTGGTCTGAGCGGCCGCACAGTCGAACTGATTGCCTGCCACCGGAACGGGGATGAGTTCCCGATCGAGTTGTCGCTGTCGACGTGGCACGAGGACGGAAAGGCCGCCTTTGGCGCTATCGTCCGTGATGTGCGACAGCGCCGTGCCGTAGAAGACCGCCTGTTCCGTCTTGCGCACCTTGACGCGCTGACCGAGTTGCCGAACCGTGCCGTCCTGCGCGGTCGGATCGAGGCGGCGATTTCGGGCGGGCGGGCGGCTGCCGTCCTGATGATCGACCTCGACGGGTTTAAAGAAATCAACGATGCACACGGCCATGGCGTCGGGGATGCTGTGTTGCAGACCGCCGCCCGGCGCCTGCGCATTAGCGTTAGTCCAGACAGTATCGCAGCTCGGTTCGGCGGAGACGAGTTCGCTGTTGTGCTGCCGGGCGTCGGCGACCCGTGTGCGGCTGTCAGCACGGCTGAGGCGGCGATCGCTGCGCTCTCCGAGCCGTACGACATCGAGGGCTTGGTCCTGCGTGTTGGCGCTAGCGTCGGCGTCGCGCTCAGCCCGGCCCACGGCGCGCGTGAGGAGGATCTGGTAATCTGCGCCGATGCCGCCCTGTACCGCGCCAAGGCGGACGGACGCGGACGCTGCCGCCTATTCACGCCCGATATGCGCGAGGCCGCCCAGCGCGATCGAGCCTGTCGCGACGGATTGCGCAGAGCGGTCGA
The DNA here is from genome assembly GCF_022829745.1 of Methylobacterium sp. E-016. NCBI lineage: Bacteria > Pseudomonadati > Pseudomonadota > Alphaproteobacteria > Hyphomicrobiales > Methylobacteriaceae > Methylobacterium > Methylobacterium sp. E-016. Next base: position 2,286 of record NZ_JAKSYF010000043.1, on the reverse strand, counting down.
GCGCGGTGAGTTCGTACTGCACTACCAGCCCCAAGTACGCCTCTCCGACGGCGCACTCACAGGTGCCGAGGCCTTGATCCGGTGGCAACACCCCGAGTTGGGCTTACTAGCGCCAGCCGCGTTCCTAACCGTCCTTGACGAGGGACCAGACGCTGCTCGGATCGGTGATTGGGTACTGCGCACCGCCTGCGCCCAAGCTCGGGCGTGGCGCGACGGCGGTCTACCATCGTTCCGGATCGGGGTGAATCTATGCGTAGCCCAGTTCCGCCGCGGGGATCTTGTCGAACGCGTCGCTTCAGCGCTCACAGAAACCGGCTTGCCAGCGAGCGCACTGGAATTGGAAATTACCGAGACGATCATCCTACGAAACGATCCGGGTGTGGTTACTGCGCTACGGGACTTGCGCAGGTTGGATGTCGGGATCGCCTTCGATGATTATGGCACGGGATACGCCTCGCTCAGCCTGCTCAAAAGATTCCCTCTGACACGCCTCAAGATCGATCGCAGCTTCGTCAACGGGCTGTGCGAAGACCCGCAGGATGCAGCAGTCGTGCGGGCAGTCATCGAGTTAAGCCGCAGCTTCAACCTGGAAGTGATCGCAGAGGGGATTGAGACCGACGAGCAGCGCCGCCGCTTGCTGGCCAAGGGATGTCAGGAAGCTCAAGGCTATCTCTTCGGACGGCCGATGGCAGCGGATGCGTTCGCGGCACACTACGGTGTGGGCAATTGTCGTGCTGACGGCCGAGCAAGAGGTCTTTTTGGCGATCAGCGCGTCGACCGAGAACTGCGGCTTAAAGCAAGCAGACATAATCAAACTGATCATATTTAGCTCAAGATCGACTAATTCGAGCGTATTATTGGCTAACCAAGTCGGACAGACCGTGCGCTTGTCAGCCTATCTATGGTAGCTCGATCGCTCCGCTTCTTAGCGCACCACCCCTAAAGCACGCAGACGTGCCCAGGCATCTTCGATCGCGAGCCACAGCTTCATCAGTGTGGCCAGTTCACCAATCTCATTTTGCGACAAATTTCCAAGAAGAGCATTAGCGTTATGTACAGAGCTTCAGCAATCGATTCGATTCGAACTCAAATATATTAGAATATTATTAAACAAAATACATAGGACAAATGCTTTCGTGCAAATTTTAATAGTTAAAATGTCATAATATGATGACGCCTAAATTGGTTTTAGTTTTGCAATGCTTAACATGAAGACATATTAACGGATTCCACGCGAGCTTAAATGAAGGTAACTCTGATTGAAGTCGCAGAAGGATTCTAGGCGTGCGAGATCTGGGATGTCTGCTCGGCCGCGTTTCAGCATGATCAAATCTTGGTCACGCAAATCGCGCAGCGTGCGGTTGAGATGCACGACTGTAATTCCGAACACGTCAGCGAGTTCGTTTTGCGTCATCCGTAGCTCATAGTTGCTCGCCGTGGCACGACCAATAGCCTGCATGCGGATCAGCAATTCGCAGAAGAAATGCGCTACCACTTGATCGCTGAACGCTGGCCCATGCTGGTCATCCACTCCCGCATGATCCCCTCATCCACGAGGGTGGCCCACCAGAAGGCGTTGGCGATATGAGAACTGGTTGTGATCAGGTCGAGGATCGTCGCGCGAGGGATCGACGCCACTTCGCAGGGGGTGAAAGTGCCGATGCTGTGATCGCGCTGCGCCAGGATCGTCACATGGAGGTCGCAGAAATCACCCGGTAGCAGCAGGCCCAGGATCTGGCGCTTGCCATCGGGCAGGATTTTGTAGCGATACGCGAGGCCTTCCACCACGAGCAGCACAGCCTCAGGGCGGTCCCCCTCACGGCTAAGATCGTAGTCTGCCTCGACCTGCCAAGTCGTGTCCGAGAGTGACTGGAGCGCGACTCTGTCGGCCACATCAAGATCGCATGCGTGTTCGAGCTTCTGAATAAGCGCGTTCGGAGCTGCGCGTGGCCTTTGCGGGAACGGTCTCGCGTCATCCGAGCGAAGTAAGCTCTGCAACGTCCCGAGTTCGGTCACGCTTTTTGGTGCTGTCGTAGCCATCGCATTGCCTCCTCCAGCGTGGCGAAGATCGGCGCTGAGATCCCGAAAAGCCGTCCGAAGGCCGCCTCGACGAACCAGCCCTTGCCCATTTCGTGGTCCGGGGTATCGAGGCGCACCAACACCGCGATCAGCAAGCCGTTGGCCAGGACCAGTCGCCCTTCGCAATCTGGGCTGCTAGTGTCGACCATGATCGGCTGCAGCACGAGCAACGTCTTGACGTTGTCTCGCGCATCCATGTCTAACCCC
>NZ_JAKSYF010000038.1:0-1392 GCF_022829745.1 Methylobacterium sp. E-016 | reverse complement strand
CCAGCGAGCGTCCCCGGGAACCTGAACGCGATGACGACACCGGCCCCCGCGCAGCGAAGCCTCACCGCGATCGTGCTTGCCGCGGGCAAGGGCACGCGGATGCGCTCCGACCTGCCGAAGGTGCTCCATCGCCTGGCCGGGCGGAGCATGCTCGGCCACGTGCTCGCCGCGGTCCAGGCGGCGGGCGCCGCGCGCATCGCCGTGGTGGCCGAGCCCGGCCGCGCGGACGTCGCCCGCGAGATCGAGGCTCTGGCGCCGGGCTCCGAGGTCTTCCCGCAGGTCGAGCGCCTCGGCACCGCGCATGCGGTGCTCGCGGCGCGGGTGGTCCTGAGCACCGGCGAAGGCGGGGAGGGCGACGACGTCATCGTGGCGTTCGGCGACACGCCGCTGATCACCGGCGAGACCCTGGCGCGGCTGCGGGCGCCCCTGGCCGAGGGCGCGGCGGTGGCGGTGCTGGCCTTCGAGACCGAGGCGCCCGCCGGCTACGGCCGGGTGCTCACCGAGGGCACCCGCGTGGTCGCGATCCGCGAGGAGAAGGACGCCACGCCTGAGGAGCGCGCGGTGCGCCTGTGCAATGCCGGCCTGATGGCGCTGTCGGGCGCCCACGCGCTGGCGCTGCTCGAGCGGATCGGCAACGACAACGCCGCCGGCGAGTACTACCTGCCCGACGCGGTGGCGCTGGCGATCGGCGACGGTCTCTCCGTCGCGGTGGTGCCGGTGACGGAGGCGGAGGCGCAAGGGGTCAACGACCGGGTGCAGCTCGGCGTCGCCGAGGCCGCGATCCAGGCGCGCCTGCGCCGCAGCGCCCAGCTCGGCGGCGCGACGCTCGTCGCCCCCGAGACGGTGTTCCTGAGCCACGACACGATCCTCGGGCGCGACGTGCTGGTCGAGCCCAACGTGGTGTTCGACACCGGCGTCCGCGTCGACGATGCTTGCGTGATCCACGCCTTCTCGCACCTGAAGGACGTGCGCCTGGAGGCCGGCGCCAGCGTCGGCCCGTTCGCCCGCCTGCGCGGCGGCGCGGTTCTGGAGGCCGGCGCCACCATCGGCAACTTCGTGGAGCTGAAGAACGCCCGCCTCGGGCCGGGCGCCAAGGCCGCACACCTGACCTATCTCGGCGACGCCGAGGTCGGCGCCCGCGCCAACGTCGGCGCCGGCACCATCACCTGCAACTACGACGGAGTCTCGAAGCACCGCACCACGATCGGGGCGGGCGCCTTCATCGGATCGAACTCGGCCCTCGTCGCCCCCGTCACGGTCGGGGCCGGCGCCTTCGTCGCCTCCGGCTCGGTGATCACCGACGACGTGCCCGAGGGGGCGCTCGCCGTCGCCCGCGGGCGCCAGGCGACGAAGCCGGGCTGGGCCGAGACGAAGCGGGCGGCGTTGCGGGCG
>NZ_JAKSYF010000034.1:0-25912 GCF_022829745.1 Methylobacterium sp. E-016 | reverse complement strand
CGTGTTCGGAGGTGCGAAGCTGACTACCGCGTTACTCGACCGCCTGACGGACCACTGCGAGATGCTGGAGACCGGCAACACGAGCTGGAGGCTGAAGACCCGCGCCTCGGAGCCGGCCGGGGCACGCCGCGACCGGATGGGCGGGTCGCTGGAGACGCGGGCGACGCCGCTGCGCTCACCCTGACGGCTTAGCGGCGTCGCGCGCTGCGTCACCGATCAATGGAAACCATGCCGCCAGTGGGTCCTTTTTGGACGCCGATCCCGGGTCCCTTTTCAACGCCGATTGACAGTCATGGCCGAGGCCGAAGGTGGCGATCACCTCGCCGGCCCGCTTCGTGATCTGCGCGCCCGAATGGGTGATCTCGTCCACCGTCGCCGCCGTCTCCTGCACCGCCGCGAACTGCTCCTCCACCGACGCCGCCTGCTCCTGAGCCGAGGCGCGGATCTCGGCCGCCGCCGCGTTCAGGTCCGACGTCGCCGCACGGTTCGTCCGGGCCAAGTCCGCAAGCCCAGAGACCATCCCGTTCAGCGTACGCCCGAGGCGACCGATCTCGTTGTGGCCGCCGTCCCCGAGCGTCCCGGACAGGTCGCCCTGACCGACCTGCTCGACGAAGGTCATCACCCGCCCGAGCGGCCGGACGATCACGCGGTTGATGGCGATCCCGATCCCGATGCAGATCAGGAGCGTGATCAGGGCCGCGCCCCACAGGGTCAGGAACGCGGTCCGCTGCGCCTCCGCGACGCGATCGTTCAGCGCGTTCCGGGCATCGTCCTGCTTGGTCTCGATGACGGCGAGCTTTTCGCGCAGGGTGTCGAACAGCTGCTTGCCATTGCCTTCGGCCTCGACGCGCGCCGCCTCGGGCCGTCGCGCCGGGTCGGCGGCCATGCGCACGGCCGGCTCGCCGATCTCGGCCTGCCAGGTGCGGGCGGCGGCGACGGCATCGGCCAGCAGGCGCGACGTCTCGGCCTCGCCGCTCGTCAGCGCCCGAAGCCGATCGATGGTCTCATCGAGCGCCGGGCGGCCGGCCCGATAGGGCTCGAGGCTGCTGTCGCGTCCGGTGATGAGGTACCCGCGCAGCCCGGTTTCCTGGTTGAGCATGGCGCCGCGAAAGGCGTCGAGGCCGCGCGCCACGAGCGTCACCTTGCGACGGGCCTCGGTCGCCTCGTTCAGGCGGTCCAGCGTGAACAGGACCGTGCCGCTGCCGAGGACCGACACGAGCGCGATGGCGCCGATCGCGCCGCCGAGGGTGCGGTTGAGGCCAAACGTGTTCGGCATGTTCGAGCGTTCCTGCGCAGACCTGTGGGCGGCGCCCTGCGGTCCCCTTGCCGGCGCAGTCGGCCGAGTCGGCATTCGAATCAAGTGCGTGCGGGGTTCATCGGTCGACGACGCCGATAGGGATCGTGCATCCGCTCATCAGATCCGGCCCGATTCCGGCGTGCCTCTCGAAGCCGGCCGCGCGGCGGATCTCGCCGGCCGCCATGCGCGGATCGCGGCGCCCGGACCGATGCGTGGCGCTGGGGCGGACGCCCCCGAGATGCCGTGGAGACGGTGCCGCCCGGGCGGCGATGGGAAACCCGTCCCGCACCCGAGGGGCATGACGACCGAGCCGCAGGGCGGCGGGACACGACCCGCGATCGGGAACCGGCCTCAACGCAACAGGGGAAGCTCGGCGCCGAGCAGGCAGAGGCCGGCGATGAACAGCCCCGCGCCGATGACCTCCAGTCGCAGGCGATAGGCGGGCATCAGCAGGGACGCCGCGACCAGGCCGGTCCCGGCGACGAGGCAGATCAGGCTTGAGGCCAGCATGGGCGGATGTCCTTCCGCCCACCCCCTACGTCGCGCGATCGAGAAAGTTTTGCCGGCGCGGGCGCGGGCCAGCAGATCGCCGTCCTCTGGCGCCGGCGGCGCAGGAGCCCTAAAGCCGGCGCATGCTGAACGCACCGACGACGCGCCGCCCGCTGGTCCTCGCCGCGGTGATGGCGGCGATGTTCATGATCGCGATCGAGGCGACGATCGTCTCGACGGCGATGCCGCAGATCGCGGGCCAGCTCGGCGACCTCCATCTCTACGCCTGGGTGTTCGCCTCCTTCCTGCTGACGCAGACCGCGACCACCGTGGTGTTCGGCAAGCTGTCCGATCTCTACGGCCGGCGCCCGGTGCTGCTGTTCGGCATCGCGGTGTTCCTCGTCGGCTCGCTGCTGTGCGGCATCGCCTGGTCGATGCCTTCGCTGATCCTGTTCCGGCTCGTGCAGGGCGTCGGGGCCGGCGCGATCCAGCCCGTGAGCATGACCGTGGTCGGCGACCTCTACGCGGCCCGCGAGCGCGGACGGGTCCAGGGCTATCTCGCGAGCGTCTGGGGCGTCTCGTCGGTGGCCGGGCCGCTCGCGGGCGGGCTGATCGTCGGGCATCTGAGCTGGCCGTGGATCTTCTGGATCAACCTGCCGGTCGGCGTCCTCGCGGCCGTCCTGTTCCTGCTGTTCCTGCGCGAGGAGGTGGAGCGCAAGCCGCGCCGGATCGACGTGATCGGGGCGGCCCTCTTCACGGTGGCGATCGCGGCGCTGATGATCGCCCTGACCGAGACGTCGGCCGCGCCGGCCCTCGCCGTCGCCGCCGGCCTGACCTTCCTGGCGGCGATCGCGCTGTTCGTGCTGCAGGAGCGGCGGGCCGCCGACCCCATGCTGGATTTCTCGCTGTGGGGGCAGCGCCCGATCCTCACCGCCAACGCCGCGACGCTGCTCTCGGGCATGGCGATCATCGGGCTCACCGCCTTCCTCCCGATGTACGTGCAGGGCGTGCTCCGGCAATCGCCGCTCGTCGCCGGGTTCACCCTGACCCTCATGGTGCTCGGCTGGCCGATCGGCGCGACGACGGCGGCGCGCAGCTTCGTCCGCTTCGGCCTGCGACCGGTCCTGCTGCTCGGCGCCGCCCTGCTGCCGATCGGCGCGACGGCCTTCGTGGCCTTGGGCCCGGAGACCTCGCCGGTCGTGGCGGCGGCGGGGTCGATCGTGATGGGCCTCGGCATGGGCTTCCTGTCGACGGCGGCGATCGTGATCATCCAGGACAGCGTCGCCTGGGGGCAGCGGGGGGCGGCCACCGCCTCGAACATCTTCGCGCGCAACCTCGGCTCGACGCTCGGCGCCACCGCGCTCGGCGCCGTGCTGAACTATCGCCTGATCCATCCGGACGGCGGGACCGGGGTGGATCCCGACCAGCTGCGCCGCCTGCTCGACGACCCGGCGAGCCTCGGCGCAGCCGGCGAGGCGGCCCGCCTCAGCCTGCAGCACGCCCTGCACGGCACCTTCTGGACGGTCTTCGCCGTCGCGCTGCTGACGCTGTCGGCATCCCTGCTCGTGCCGCGCGTGGCGATCGCGGAGGCGGCACCGGCCGTCGCGGAGTAGCATTGGGCAGCTACGCTCGGTGCTCGGCCGCCTCGCGTCCGGGCATTTTCTTCGTATCCGATCGCCCGTCCTGTGCCGCACGCCAGCATCCTGGTTGCCATGCGAGCCGAGACGCGATCGGATCGATCGGAGCGACGGCACGGTCGTCCGAGCCCCCACCCCGCTTGTCGCCGGCACCGGCTCGCGGTAGGCAGGAGCAGGGTTTCCGTCGCCGTCTTGCCGCCCCACGTTGAGCGGCGACGGTACCGATGCCTAAAAGCAAGCTGGGATAACGGCTTGGGCCTGTAGCTCAATGGTTAGAGCCGACCGCTCATAACGGTCTGGTTGCAGGTTCGAGTCCTGCCGGGCCCACCATCTATTCCCCTCTGTGCGAGGCCTTGAACAGCTTCTGGCAACTGGTTCGGTTGAGGCGACCGGAACCGAAACCGGAACCGCAGTCGTGCAAAACCCCCGCTCGGAGTCCCTCCGGCGGGGTGGTCGGCGACGCGGATCGCGGGGTCCTGGCCCCGGCCGTGGCGGTCACGGAACGGAGCCTGCCACCGGCGGCGTGACGCGATCCACGGCACGCCCGGCGGCCCTACGGCGCGAGGGCGTCGAGGGCTGGCCAGTCCCCGGGCGGTGCCCGGTGCATCGTCGCCAGCGCGAGGATCTCCTCGACGTCCGCCATCACGACGCGGACTAGGGCCGCCTCCGGACGCGGCCCGTCGATCGGCGGCAGGCAGACGAGCCAGTGGATTTGCGCCGCGTCCTTCTTCTTTGGACCGGACGGCATGAGGATCCCGGGCGTTTCCAGCGCCACGGCGAGCGGTTCGGCCTCCCCGGCCGACGTGACGATCAGGGCGCGGCGGACGATCCCGGGGCGGAGCACGCGGGTCACGTTGGCGGGCGACATCCGCGAGTGGATCCCGAGCACGACCGGGTGCGTCGCGAGGAGGTCGACAAGGGGCGGCCCCTCGACCACGGCCGTGGACAGGTCCCAATGACGGAGCGACTGACGCGCGCCGGCGAGCTCCGCCTCCCATGGGGTGGGGGGCTTCGGAGGTTTGGGTTCTACGGGTCGTTGGGGGCGGCGCGACATGCCGGCATGATGCCCGTCGGCCCCTAACGGACCCCTAGCGCCCGGTGGCCAGCCAGTGCTGGCTCTCCGCCAGGTCGACGACCTCGCCGAGCACCGTGCGGTCCTCGTCGGGGAACAGGGCCTCCGCCAAGGTCAGCCGCTTGGCTCGCCCGACCTTCCCCGCTGTGAACCGGGGGTCGGCCATCAGCTTCCGGACAAGGGGGCCGAGCCGCGCCTTCGCGTCGGCCTCGGCGCGGCGGTCGCGCTCGTCCTGGAGCCGTTCCGCCTCCTTGCCGTGCGCCTCTATGTCGGCCTCGTACTCCTCGTACCAGGTCGGCTGTACAAGCAACCCGTGGATCACGCCGTCGACGACCACGGTAGCGACGACTTGGGCGGTCTGCCCGTCGCGGGCGCGCCACTTCGTGACGAGCTTCCGGACCCGGGGCTGCTCCAGCAACGCCTCGCCAGCGTCCTCGTCGGAGAGGTCGGAGAGGACCTGCTCGCCAGCGTCGAACGTGATCCCGAGGCAGTAGACGACCTGCGGGCGCCCCGCCCGGCGAGACCATCTGCGCTCATGCCGGCGGCAGGCATCGCAGCGTCCTCTATCGACAGCAGAACATCGACGACGTGGGAGCCCACCTCGGCCGCGGCCGCCCTCACGGTCGCGACCATCGCGTCCAGATCTCGATCCTTGGTGCCCATGCATGCCTCCCGTCGGCGCCATCGTGGACCGGCGGGGACGATGTTGACCAGCGGCCGGAGCTTGCCGGCACCGCCGTTCCCCAGGCATCGTCACCCCACGGTACGGATCGAGGAGCGCGACATGAGGTTGGCCTGGACGTTGGCGGTGGTCGCGGCGATCGCATGGAGCGGCGGGGCGACGGCGCAGTCGCTTGAGGAGACGGTCCTACCCCTGCAGCGATCCGGCGCGCAGTCGATGGTGCGGCGCGAGGGACCGGACGTCGTCGTGGTCGATGGCCTGAACTGGGAGGTCCGCGTCACCGACCCGGCCGCGTGCACGGTCCGGATCACCGACCGGAGCCGGCCGGCAGAGAGCCGGATCCGATCCGACTGGGGCACCGGCCCGGTGAAGCCGAGTCCGAACCTCGAAGCTCTGTACAAGGAGATCTACCTCGGGCGCGTCATCCCCGGCGACATCAATAAGGTCCCCCAAGTCATCAGCACGCGCAACGGCGTTGTGGTCGAGCAGATCGTTGATGCGAACTGGCGGCTGGCCGGCAGCCCCGGCGACGAGGTGTGGTGCCAGTTCTGGCCGGACGGCTCCAAGAGCTGCTCAGACAGCCTGACGGTCGAGCGCATCTCGATCGCGCGCGGCCTCCCCGATCAGGACGAGCGCACGACGCGCGTCGACCGGGCGCTCGTCCACCTCTACGGCGACCTGTGCAAGGGAGCCGCCAAGCGCGTTCCCTTCTAGCGGATCGGCAGCCCCCACTCGGCCAGCGCCGCCTCGACGTCGTCCACGCCCCGCAGGACCGCGACGGCGAACCCCGCGCCCCGGAGGCGCGCATGAAGCTCGCGCTGGTACCCGGGCACCGGCGTCCCGGGGGGGCTTCACCTCTCCGAACCAGCACGTCGACCCGCCCGAGGGTCCCGGCCCGTAGATCGCCAGGTCGGGCCAGCCACGCACCGCGCCGAGGCGCTTCTCGCGGCCGCCCTGGATGCGGCTGCGCGGCCGGTTCGGGGTGTGCTGGACGATGTACTGGGAGTCGAGGCGGAGCTCCAGGGCATCGAGCGCCGCCTCGTGGACCGGCCCCTCGACGTCCTCGGCCGGGCGGCGGGCGGACGGCGGGGCGGACATCGCGGCCAGGCATTCGGCCGCCGTCATCCGGGCCGTCACGGAGCGGCCCCGGGGTCCCGCATCCAGCAAAACGATTCAGGCTTCGCGTTCCCTGAATCCTTTTTCATGGTTTAAGTCGGCCCGATCCGGCCGGTGGCCCCGTTCTCTGCATCAGCTTGCCGGGCCGCCGAAGGCACGCCAACCTGGACGGCATGCCCGACGATTACGACCCCGCCTCGATCCGCGTCCTCGCCGGTCTCCCTAAGGGACGCCGTCGCCCCGAGGGCTTCATCAGCTACGAGCCGGGCAGCCCCCTCGACCTCCTCTTGACTGCGCACGCGGCGGGCTGGCCCGACCCCCCCGCAGCCGTCGCCCTTGCGGAGCGCGCTCTCGGCGGCGAACCCTGGACCGAGGCGTCCCTGTCCGACCGGGTCGTCGCGGCGGGTCTCACGTGCGAGCACGGGATCACGATGGCCTGCCGCGGCGAGCCCACCGGCACCCCCCTCGACGCGGCGGCGCTCGAATGGCTGGAGGCGGCTCTCGACGACCTGGCCGAGCGCCTGGGAACGGGCTAACGCACTGGATCTGCTCACGGCCGGTACTCCGCCCGGCTGACGTCGATCGACGGCCAGCGACGGGCGTACAGATGCAAGTGCACCCGCGCGCCATCGACGATCTCCTGCGCGGTGATGTCGAGGCTCGGCGCGAAGATGATGCTGTTCGAACCCGGACGGCTGTCGACGCTGCGGTCCCAGAACGCCAGAGCAGAGTAGCCGACCGTGCCAAGCCGGGTGAGCGCCGCGACATGTTCACCGACGTCCTCCGGCGGGCAGAACATACCGTCGAACCGTTTGAGCGAAGCCAGGGGGGGGCCGTATCTCGGGCACGTCCCGTCGCCGTAGCGTAGGTGATGGCCGGCCTGCTCGTGGCAGCCGAAATAGAGCCATGGACGCTGCATCGTCCCCTCTCTCACCAGAAAGACCCGACGGCGGGGAGCGCACTCTCCCGTCCGCATTCACGGACACCGGCGCGCCCGCCCGCGAGGATCGCCGCGCCGTTCAGGAGCCCCCGTGCCGCGACGGACGGCCCGGCCCCGTCGGGCACCAGCATGCCGGCCAGCGCCTCCTCGGCGACGTCGGCCCGATCGGCTGCCTCGGCGTGCGCGGCGACGTTGCCGGCGTCGGCCGCGGCGCGGGCATCGGCCAGCGCGCGGTCGCGGGCTCGGGCGAGGCCGGTCGCCCTGGGGAGAGCGGCCTCACGGGCGGGGCCCCCGGCCGGCGACGTCGATCGCCAGCACCGTCGCGGCCGCCACGGTGACGAGCACGGCCGCCCCGCAGGAGACGAGGGCGAACGTCACGAGACCTCACCCGGGTCGTAGCGGCCACCCTCGTAGCGCTCGGCGTCCGTCTCTTCCTTCACCGACACCTCGGCGAGGGGGCGAGACACGGTGAAACCTGAAATGACCAGAAGCACCCTGCGGATATCGCGGTTGGCGGCCGACCGTTCGCGACGCCAAGGACCGAACCACGTGGATCGACCGACTGTATGTGCCTCGCCACGCCACGCCATTGGGACCGGCTTCACCGGGTCATCCCTGTAAAAGCCGACGCTGGCCCCACCCGGCCTGCCCGTGAACGTTCCCATCCATCGGGGGGCAGGCGCTCGCACCAGCCCGAGCTCGTGGATCACCGTCTCAAGCCGCTTCAGCACAACCTCGCGCCAGTCGTCGCCGGGCAGCCTCTCCACAAGACCGCGTGCTGCACGGGCGGCGAAACGCACGTCCACGACCGCCTGGCATACCGTCTCGTAGGGACCACGGACGGGCCCCGCCGCGCCGTCGACGTCGGCCACCGCGCGCTGCTTGATGTAGGCGGACAGCACGAGGTCGTCGTCGCGATCCGGGTTCGCCGGGATCGAGCAGCGCGCCCCGTCCTCGTTGCGGAAGTGGCTGTTGATCAGCCGCCGGCACGCCTCCCGCGCCTCGTCGTGGGTCACCGTCCTCGCCAACCGCCCGTCCGCCATCGCCGCCTCCGCACCGTCGTTTGACTCGACGTTACGGGCGTTCTCAATTTGTGCGAGCGCTGACTTGCGACTCGGCCTGCTAGGCTCCCGCCATGTCGCCCTTGCCCATCGACCTCGCCGAGATCGGCGCCGCCGTCCGCGCCCGCAGGCAGCAGCTGCGCATCCCGCTGCGGAAGCTCGCCCACATGGCGATCATGCCCGTCGGCCAGCTGATCGACCTGGAGGCGGGCAGGCTGGAGGATGCCCCGCTGATGCGCTTGCAGCGGCTGCTAGCGTGCCTCGGGGCTGAGTTCCGGATCCGGACCTATTACGGTGCGGGCCGCCCCACGGCTCACGAAGTACAGCATGAGGACAACTGCTACTGGGCCGGGATCGCCCCAGTCAGCACGTGGGCCGAGCCCAACGAGCAACCCGACGTTCACCAAGAACCCCGCTTTTGGTTGCGTCGGTGATAGCCCCTGGATAGTACGGAACATCACCGGAGCCTCCCCGCCATGCCCTGCCGCTCGAAACCGAAAGACCGCACCGCCGCCTGAGCCCTCGTCGGCTCGGCCCCTGCGCGCCATTCATTCGAGTGAGACCTCCCATGAGCGACCAGTCCAGAACCCCAGGCCAACACGCGGCCGCCGTCGCTGCCGTCCGCGCCGCCCTGCTCGATCCCTCCCCCTGGGCGGGCCCACGCGACCCAGATAAGCCGATGTCCCGAAGCCAGCTGCTGTGCGGTGGAGAGTTCGTCGCCTTCGACCCGGCGGCCGAGGCGGCTACCCGCGTCGCATCGTACCTCGCGGCCTACGCGGAGGTCGTGCCCTCCTACGTGCTCTCCGCCCTCGGAGACGTCGAACGCAATCCGTCGCGCAAGACCCTCCGCGCGCTCGACGCCCTGGTCGAGGACATGGCAACGCGGACGCTCACGGAAGCCGACACCGCCTGGGCCGCGAACCTCGACACACTGTCGGGGCTGCTGACGTTCCACCGCGCGGCCCTGGGTTGTGCGAGGGCGTCCGCGATCCTGGCCGCCGACGCGCTGTACCGCGCGGGCAGCCTCGCTCGGAGCGGGATCGACCGGCACCTGCCCGAGATCGCGCTCCTGATGCGGACGGCCCAGCTATGGGCGAGCGATGCGGAGCTCGACGCCGAGCCCGGTCATGTGCCGGATGCAATGTGCGTGAGGATCGGAGCCTTCGACGGGCTGGCTTCCGACTGGCTGTCAGCCATCATGGTCATCGCCTGCGCCGAGCACGCCGTCGGTGAGGAGGAGGCCCTGCTCCGCCCCGGCCACGGCGCCGGGCTGACCGACCCGGCCCTGCTCGACCAGGGGCTCGCCGCACTCGCCCACCTCGGCGGCACCGGCCGGGACCCTGGCACGCCACCGCCCACGGCCCCGGGGATCGTCGTCGTGCCGGCGAACCTCGAACACCTGCCCAAGCCGTCGTCCGTCTCTCGCGAGCGCGTCGACAGCCCTCGGGCCCTGGTCGAACCGGTGGCTGGGAAGGCGATGCCGGTCACCCCGACTCCCGATCCTGCAAAGTTCGCGGCGATCCTGCGGGCCCGGTTCCCGTGGGCGGGTGAAGCGATCGACGCGTTCGCAATGGACCTCGTCGGCGCCCCTCACGCGGCGTTCCGACCCCGCCTCCTCGTCGGTCTCCCGGGCTGCGGCAAGACCGCGTTCGCGAAGGCGCTCATCGAGGCGTCCGGCCTACCGGTCACAGTCTACGCGGTGGCCGGCATGATGGACGGCGGAGCCTTCGCCGGCACGTCGCGGCAGTGGGGAACGTGGCGGCCATCCGTGCCCCTGCAGCTGATCCTGCAGGCGTCCACTGCGACGGTCGGGATCGTCGTGGATGAAGTCGAGAAGGCCGGCAACTCGCGCCGTTGGGGGCGCCTGGACGAAACGATCCTGCCTTACCTTGAGCGGCACACGGCGGCGCGGATCCACGACCCCGCGATCGAGACGGCCGTCGATCTCTCGGGCGTGTCCTACGTGCTGACGGCGAACGAGATCGACGGCGTCGGCAGCCCTCTACGCGACCGGTGCCAAGTCGTCCGGTGGCCCGCCCCCCGGGCCGAGGACCTCCCCGTCGTCGCCGCGGCGATCCTGGCGGAAGTCCGCGCCGCCCGGGGCCTCGACGAGACTTGGTGCCCCGACCTCGACGGGTCCGAGCTCGATGCGCTCTCGGCGTGGCGGGGCGGTTCGCTCCGCCCCCTCCGCCGGATGATCGAGGTGGCCCTCGCCGCGCGCGACCGCTTCACCCCCCGTCATTGAGGAGGCCCGCCATGCACGTCGCCATCGTCCACCCCGCCATCGTCTCGGCCTTCGCCAACCTGCGCGACCGCCACGCTGTCGGGGATCCCCGCGCCGAGGTCGTCTGCGCCGCGCTCTCCCTCCTCCGGACCGCGGGGCGTGCCCATGCCGCCGGAGCCTACCCCGAGGACGACACGGGTGCGCTCGCCGGCCTCGTCCTCCGCCTCGCCGACGTCCGGGCCGCACGGTCGTGAAATCGGCGCGCGGCCCCCCGTCCCCCACCACTCCTTAGATTGTGAGTACCTCCCCATGTCGAAGTCCGAGTTCACTACGATCGCCGCCGCCGCCCTCGCGGGGCTGCCCACAACCGAGACCGAGGGCAGCATGCCTATCGAGGTCGTCGCGATCCGCCCGTCCCCCCACGGGCCCCTCATCGAATGGCGGGGCGGGCCGCCCCGTTCGTCCACGCTGCTCGCCGTCCTCGCTCGGGCGACGGCCCTGCGTTGGCGGGACGGCACGCCGAGGATCCCGGAGGGCTGGCGGGCCGAACTCGGCGTCCGGTTCCCGCGGGCGTTCGAGGAAGGCGGCCCGAACAGCTGGGGCGGGTGGCGCTGGCTGTGGGAGGCCGGAGCCAGCATGATTGAGGAGGCCGGTGGACGCACGTTCAAGTGCGAGCAGACAAAGGAGAAGTTCGGTAGTATTCGATGGTACTACAGTCTAAGCAGGAAGCATAGCCTCCCCGTAGTCGGGCAGGTCGCTCGGATCGTCGCGAACGTCGAGCACCTGTCGGCGTTCACGTGCGAGTTCTGCGGGGCGCCGGGCAAGATCCGCTCGGACGGGTGGGCAAAGGCGTGCTGTAACCACCACGCCGACCGGAAGAACCGGGTGGGGCGGTGACGCCCTGGTACCTCGCATCCCGTGGATGCACGCTCTCATTTCCAACACAGGAGATCCTGATGCGCCTGCGTGACCTCACTCCCTCCGAACTGACGGCCGTCGCCCTACGCCGCGACCGCGTCCGCGCCGCCCTGTCCGGCCGCGCCGATGCCCCGACCGACGCTGAGATCGACAGGGCGCCGTACATGAGGGACTGGATCGAGCGGTCGTATCCGGGCACCGACAAGCCGTGCCTGCACGGCGAGACGTGGGGGCACCCGATCCTCGGAAACACGTTCGTGACGACGTCCGTGATCCAGGAGCGCGGCCCCGGCTGGTGCCGGACATATTCGGGGACGCTCTACATCCTCGGGTCGGAATGCCGAGACGCACGGCTCGCGCGCCGGTCGGCCCAGGCCATCGAGCAGGCCGCGCTGCTGGCCGAGGCCGTGGCGTCCACGGGGTACCGGCCATGATCCGGGGTCTCGCCGCCCTGGCCCTCGCCCTCGCGGCGGGGGCGGCCGTCGCCGGGGAGCGGCCCCGCGCGGGGTTCTACTGCCCGGCGGACAGCACGCTGCCGATCTCGGTCGACGTGGGGGAGCCGGGCCTTGGGATCGACGGCGTGGACTGCGCGGCGCCCCGGTACGCCCGCGGCCGGGTGACGGCGCCGCGGTGCTACTCGAACGGTGGCTCGGCCTCGCCGCTCGACACCGACCTCGCGATCCTGCCGGGCGGGGCGCTCCGCCACGACGGCCGGGTCTACGCGCCGCGACCGCCCGGTCCGATCGTCCCCGGACGGTCCGTCTGCCCCTAGGCCGCCTCAGCCCCGATGATCGCCACGAGGGCCGCGGCCCGGCGCCGGGCGGCCGCGCGGATCCAGGCCATCGCCCGGGGCGGGACGGCACGCTCGCCGGCGATCCAGTAGCGGACGGTTCGGGGATCCTCCCCGATGTCTCGGGCGAGCTCGGCCGTGTAGCGCTCGCCGTAGAGGAGCTCCCCGAGGGCGCGAACCTCGCCGGCCGGATCGAGCGCCACCTTGGCGGCCCCGCCCCGGCCGGCCTGCGCGACCACGGCCTCGCCGCTCGGGCGCGCCGTGGTCCGGGCGGATGCGATCCGGCGCTCGCGGGCCTCGGCGCGGCGGGCGGCAACCTCCTCCGGCGTCGAGGGTTTCGCCACGCCAATGATACTCTCGATGGTCATCGTATCATTCTCCTGCATCGATCCACGGAGGCCCGGGGCGGGGGTTCCGCCCCGGGTTCGGGTCACAGGCCCGGCAGGGCGGGCTGGCCGGCGCCGGCGGCACCCCGGCAGAAGAGCTCGGCGAGGTGGGTGTAGCCGGTGGCCGTCACGACCACGGACCCGCGCAGGATTTCCGATCCGTCCATCCGCTCCTTGGTGCCGACCGTCTGCCGGACGAGGCCGGATCGCCGCCCCTCCCGGGTGGACCGGCACCGGCCGTCGACGCCGCGGACCAGGAAGCCCAGCTGCAAGAAATGGTCGACGACGCGGATCCGGTCGACGCCGAGGGCGACGGCCGCCTCGGACAGGCCGAGCTCGCCGTCGGCCAGCGCCTGCCTCTCCTGCGCGATGATCTTGGGTCGGTCGGCGTCCGCCCGAACATGCGCGTCGGCCAGCGCCGTAGTGGTGGCCTCGTGCGCCTGTCGCTCGACCACGAGCTCCGCCTTGAGGGCGACGTTGCCCTGCGCGTAGCTGGCCAACAGGGGCAGGAGGACGTCCGGGTTGTAAAGGTCGACCTGGGTGATGCCCCTCGCCGGCGCCGGGCTGTACGACCCCGTGGCGGCGATCGTGGGTAGCACGTCGTGGTACAGCCACCGCTGGAACGCGGCGATCCGATCGCGGGTCTCGACCGACAGGGTCTTCATGCCGCGACGCTGGGTGAGCACGCGGTACAGGCCGGAGTTCGGAGATGACCTTGACGACCTGCCGGCCGCCAGGGGTACGCACAGTGTGCGTACCCTTCTCGTCCTCGTCGAGCGTGCGGGTCATGTCCCCCGCGGTGCGGTAGCCGAGGGCCTTGGCCACATCCGGGGCGACGGTCAGCATCTTCGCGCCGTCGTGGTAGTAGCGGAGCCGCTTGCCGTCGAACTCCCAGGCCCCCTCGAACGGGGTGCCGGGGGCGGTAGCGAGGGCCAGCTGGATCGAGACCATCGCGTTCATCAGGCAGCCCTCCCACGGAACGGGGTGACGGGCGCCGGCCCGCCGTCGAGATCGACGCTCGCCCACGCGTACCCGGGCGGCAGAAGCCCCTCGGCGAGCAGGCGGTCGCCCGTCGCGCGGGTGCCGACGCCGATCCCGCGGTGGAGCCCGGCGTCCTCGGCGTAGCTCACGAGCTCAGACAGGTCGCTCTTGGCGTACGCCTCCGCGACGTAGGTCCACGGATGCAGGAGCCCGAGGAACAGGACGTGACGGACACCGGCCGGCGGGGCCCGGAAGTAGCGCGGGGCCAGAGCCGCACCGGGGAGCCACCGGCCCGGGTCGCGCGCGAACGCGATGGCCCGCGCCTGGTCGTTGGCGCCGCCGGGCTGGTCCTCGGGGGGGCAGCGCCCGGATCGCCTCGAACCGGGCGAGCTCGCGGGCGGCGTCGATGCGCAGGGCCAGCGAGGACCGCAGGAACGTCACGAGCTGCGGGAGCTCGTGGTCGTCGGCGAGGAGGTCGATCAGGCCGATCGCCGACTCCGGGGCGGACTGCCCGATCCGGGCGAGGCCTTCGAGGAAAAGGGCGTCGCCGCCGGCCCGGAGGCGGGCGGCGAGTTTTCCCTGGACGTCGACGTCCGTCAGGGGGAGCGGCGGGGCCGCCATGGTGGTATCGGTGGTGTCGGGTTGCTGCACGGGGTGTCTCCTGTGCGGCGGGCCAATCCCCGCTCGGCCGTCTCACCGGCCGGGCGGGGGCGTCACGACGTCAACGCGGCGTAACGAATCTGATGTTGCCCCTCGGACAACGCATCTGCAAGTGGTGCTGACCTCCGAGCGTGCAGTTTCGCTTGCAGATGGGCTGTCCCGCAGGCAGGTTTGCACGATTCGGCGTGTGTGTGCGCCGCAGCACGAAGGCCTCCCCGATGTACCCGACCCCCGAAATGCTCCGCGCCGCCCGCGCTCTGATCGGGATCCCGCAGTCCGAGCTCGCAACGAAGGGCAAGTTGTCCGCGCGCACGATCGTCGCCGTCGAACAGGGAACGGCCAGCGTGGCCGCCCTGAACGCGATCGTAGGCGTCTACGTCGGCCTGGGCCTGCGCTTCGAGGCGTCGCGGGACTACCGGACGACGTCGATCACGTGGACGCGTCCCGAGGCCCCGGACCCGGCGACGCTGCGCGTGCCGGGCGAGATCGTCTTCACACCGCGGTCCGAGCGACCGGAGGCGCCGCAGCGCGAATGGGGACCGCGGGCCGGCTCGAAGGCCGCGGCGGAGGCAGAGGCTACGGAGATCGAAGGCGAGGCCTAGCGCCCCGGCTGCAGGCCCGCCCTCGCCTCGCGTCGGCGGGCCTCGATGACCAAGCGCTCGGGGCGACGGCCGCCCCAGCGCTCCTCGACGCCCTCCGTCCCGTGGCTGGCCATCAGGCGGAGCACGGCCGCCCCAGTGGGAGCGGGCCGCATGCGGCTCTCCCAATCGTTCTCGCGGTAGCGGCGGTCAGCTGGCAAGGAAGAACCCTTGAGCTCGGCGCCACACGGTGGGATCGTACCCCGGCACGGTATTCACGCAGATCCCCATGCGCAGGAAGCCGGCCAGCGTCGGCAGATAGCTCTGGTCTTGGACGCTCATGCCGCCCTCTCCGGTCCCATACCCCGGGCACACGAAGACATGGGGCGGCGGGAGTCGAGGCTCGCGGCGCCCCCATATTCTAAAGCCGCCGCGTTAGCCGCTGGCCGCGGTTGTCCATCCATCGCCGAGCTCAACCAGGGGAACCGGCTCCAGATCCGTCACGCTCGAGACGCTGGTGCCGCCCCCGTCGTCGAGCTTCAAGTTGATACGGCGGCCCGGCTCATCGTGGATGCCCACGGCCCACGAGGCCGCGATCACAAGGACCGCACGTTCGGGGTCGACGACGCGGCTGCGCTCCCCGCGTGCGAGGGCGTCGAGCTGCTCCAGAGAGGTGTCCGCCGACTCCGGCCCTAGTCCAGGCAGCTCGGTGGAGAGCGAGATCTTGAGACGACCCAGCGCCTCGTGCGGATCTCGCAGGCGAGCGACTGTCGCCCAGGCGGCCCCCAGGGAGCGTCTCGCCGCCACCGCATCGCGGCCCTCCGCGACGGCGTGGCGTGCGGTGGCGACACTCTATCCGTGGTCTGCAAGCCGCGACCCTGCCTTGTTCAAACCGCCTGGAACTCCGACGACCCTCGGGCGGCATCACACGCAGACATCAACAACGCGATGCAAACCATGTTTGCTCAGGCGCTTCGGGCCGCCAGGCTGACACAATAGGACGCACGGTATACCGCAAGGTGCGCTTATCTTGATCAAACATTAGCAGAAGCCACAAGCAAAGTGGCGGCGACGATTGATATTTAGCGTCTGATTGAGGCGAATTACCGCCTCTTGAGTGTGCGCTTGGACAAAATCTATATTGTTGAAGGAGGAAAAATTTTTGGCGTCAGGGCACAAAAGCACTTTCAAGTCAGACCGAAATTTCTGTCTGCCTCGGAGATACCACCACAAGTCCGAAACCGACAGGGTTGTTTCGGATGCGGAACGTCCGCTTCGAGGCGAGTGGCTGACTTCCGCTACCCACTCTTCTCGGACCCAGCCGTATGTAGCTACATGCGTCGAGAAAACGATTGTTTCTCCGACATGACATCGCGTCGGTGCCGGCCTTGCTGATGCTAACATTTGCTAACAGGCGCAGCCCCTGCTGATTAGCCCGAGGCACGAGACCACAGCATGATCGCCGAAACCTTCGCGGCGCAGGCCTCCCTGCTTTCGACCTCGCCAGATCGGGCGAACAGTTCCAGGCTTACATGCCGCCCGACAATTGCAGTGAGTTCCTTCCCCCACCGGTCCCTGAACGCCGTGTAGTTGCCGAGCGGCCAGTCGGTCCCGACCTCGCCGGAATAGTCCGGCTCTCCGTCAACGAGCACGAGGCCGATGTCCAAATCGCTGTCTGGCCGTGCGGTCCCCTTCGCACGGCTGCCGTACACCCATAGCTGAGCCACTTCCGATCTGCCGGCCGCTCAAGCCACGAGCCCTGTCAGCCACGCAGGCTCAACGTCGAGCCCAAGGTGCTCAAGTCCGGGATCCATGAACGACGATAGCCAGATCTCGCCAAGGTGCTTTGGATAAGCGCGGACGAAGGCGGCGAGCACCTGTTGAGCGCACACGTCGAGAAAGTACCGTTGCCCGTCCATCTCGACCGCAAGGCCAGGCACATCCAATCAGCCTTCATCCAATCCGGCGCCGGGGGTATCAAGCGCGACTTGCGGCACGTCGCGTTCACTGCCCGGTAGTAGGGGCAGCTTTTCCGGGTGCTTCACGCCGTTGGCGATCGCCAGCACGACAGAAACCTGAGTGCACCGGGCTTCCACCGTTGCTTGCACACGCTTCAAGGCGTTCTTAACCGCCGTCTTGCGCGCATTCCCAGCCTATGCCGCCGAAGCTGGGCTGTGCCTGGACCTCGGCGAGCGCAAGGGCGTCGGCGACGTGGCAGATCACGAGGCACGCCAGATAGGCGCGTCGCCGATCATCTCGTGCGGTTCGGAACTCGGCCAGACCGCCAGGGCGACGAGCGAGATCTCGGGCCAGATCGCGCAGATCCAGGCCTCGACCAATCAGGCGGTCGCCTCGATCGGCGGGATGACCGGGCGCATCCGCGAGATCAACGCGGTGGCCACCGCGATCGCGGCGGCGGTGAAGTATTGATCACGGCTGTTGCACACAAGCATAGAAGCCAATTGGGCGCGGACTTGCTCGTAGTATCGCGTGACGCCGCGAAAGCTGCCCATGCCCGCTTCTTCGGTCCTCTACCGTCCGGCTCCCGTGACGGCCCGGACCGGTGCGCCCACAAGGTCGACCGTCGATCCAACCGTATCCTTGAAACCGCTGCCGACGTTCGAGAGGTGCTCGCCATAGCTCTCGCGGGTCTGCGGATCGATGAGGGCCACGGGCGCCGCCACCGCCAGCGCGGCGCCCGTTGCCACTGTCGAGGCCGCGCCCGCCGCCGTGCTGACGAGCTTGTCCCCGATCCCGACCTTGCCGTCCGAGATCGGCTGGCCGTCAGCGAGCCGCTTGCCCAGGAGCGCGACCACGTCCCCGGAGGCGAACTTGCCGTGGTTCAGGGCGTCATCCGACTTCACGGAGGACAGGTTGAGGACGCCGATGTTCTCGCGCGCCAGTTCCGACTTGTACGGTTCGGCGTCCGGGTCGATGGCCCCCAAGCGAACGCTGTCGCCCCAGACGAGCCGCGAGACAGCCAATGCCTGGTCGTCGCCCGACACCATCAGCGTCAGCCTTGGGTGGTCCTTGCCCATGTCGTGGAAGGCACCCCGGGCGAGGTCCATGTCTACGTCCGGCGCCGCCAGGATGACGTTCCTGATCTTTGGCGCCACGCGCTTGTCGCGGATGGCCATCTGCCGGAGGCTTTCCAAAGTGAGCCAGTTACCCATAGAGTGGGCCAGCACGGTGATCTCGCCGACGTTCGGGTCCTTGGATAGGTCGCGCAGCAAGGTCTCCAGGCCGTTGCGGGAGAAGTTGGTGCTCTCCCGGTCGTACCCGTAGGCGAGCACCGAGCCGCGGGACGGCCAAGTGAACAGCACCGGCGCGACCTCAGCTCCAGAATCGTGCACGATCTGCGCGAACCGGAAGACGGCATCCTCGAACTTGTTGTTGAATCCGTGTACGAACACGAGGACATGGCGCTTGCCCCGCCCCCTCACAGCCCTGCCGGTCCAGGCCGCGACATTGCCGTGTTCCACCTGTTCGGCGCGTAGGGCGACGAAGTCGGTGGCGGGATTGCCAGGCAGGCGTTCAGGCCATTGCACTGTGCCGGGCTGCCGGGTGGCATCGGGCGGTATGGATACCGCCAGGTCGGTGTAGGTCACCGCCTCGCCGCGCTCCCCGGAGAACAGCACGCCGCGGTCTGTGGCGGACTTGCGGGTGGTGGCGACGAGCATGTCGACGCGGGAGGCGCCGGTAACGGGTGTCGCGTCGGCAATGGGGAGGAGTACGCCGGTCGGTCGGCCACCGCAGGCCCCAAGTCCTAAAAGGGTCCAAAGCCCCGCGCAGGCGGCCATGGACTGCCCGATACATCCGATACTACGAAACACCCATGCCCCCAAGCACTGGCCTAGGTGGGTAACCAACTCACACTTCCCTAGGTCGGATATGCCTACGGGACAATTGCGGCGGGGAACTGACGACAGCCCGAGAAACGGTGCCCGTGACCATTCGACGACGAGCCCTGCGGTCCGGCCTCAGTTGCCGTAGGGCGAGGCGAGGACGACGCGCACCTTCTTGGCCGAAGCCGCCTGGGCGGCGGGTGCGGGGACGACGTCCACCACGGCGGCAATCCGAACCGGCTCGGGATTCCCGGGAGCGGGTTTAACTCTTAGCGTCCCGGATGCGGAGGCCGGGGCGACGATCAGCGAGGAGATGGCAAAGGCGGTGAGGACTGTCTTCACGGCGGCCGTCCAAGGCTTGACTGCTTGATCGCCCAACAACGGTCAAGCTATCGCCTGGTTCCGCCCCTATGCCGCATTGGCCGCGACGGACGTCCCACCGCCCGTTGACGAACCATCGGCCACCTTGAGACAGGCCTCGACCGCCCCACGCAGCGACGACACGTAGGCGTCGGCCCCGACCTGCCGGCCAAGCGCGGCATCGGTCAACACCCCCTCGCCCACGGGCCAGAGCCCGACGAGCACCGGTACGCCAGGTGCCCGCCGCTTGAGGCGTTCGAGCAGGTAGCGCAGGTGCGACGGGTTGCCGGTGATGTCGAGGTAGGAGATGCACACCATCGCCACGCCCGAGAGATCGAGGTTGCGGATGCCCTCGCGCGAGGCGGATTGGTAGGCGGTCACACGGGCCCCGAGCCCATGCTTACGCAGGAGTTGCGCCAACATCGCCGAGGAGGCTTCGTCGAGGGGGCCGCGTCCGGCGAGGCAAAGTACCGGCGCCTCGCCGCGCCACGCCTCGGGTTAGCGTCTCGCGTGACGGGGCCTGGCCTGGCACGGCCTCGGTCTTCGGATGCGCGCGCTCGGCGAGCGTCGGGGTGTCGTTCGGGTTGACCGTCGTGTCGGTCCCGGCCGGCTCGACGTCGGAATGGTCCTCGAAGTCCTCGACCAGGGACCTGGCCGATGCTCGGATGTTTTCTAATTGCGCCGGTGTGACCACGCCGCGCGCATAATCGTTGGCGGCGAGCTGCAGGCCCTTGAGCGCGACCTCGTCGTAGTACGAGGACAACGAGCGCTCCTTGAGCATGGCCTCGCCCAGATCGCGCGCCTCGTCAGGGTCGCTGGCCAACATGCGCTGGTAGAAGTTCTCCACAGGGGTCAGGGGCGGCCGGTCACCGAGCAGGATATCGAGGAATTCCAGGCTGTCGACGTGGCGGCCGAGTACCACGAGGCAGACCGTGAAGGGCGTGGCCAGGATCAGGCCGATCGGACCCCAGAGGAAGCCCCAGAACAGCGTTGAGACGATGACCGCGAAGGGTGAGAGCCCGGTGGAGTGTCCGTAAAGAAGTGGCTCGATGACCTGCCCGAAGATCGGTTCGGCGATCAGGAACAGAGCGGCGGTGGCGATGACCATGCTCCAACCCGGGTCCACCGCCGCAGCCAGGGCGACGGGCAGGATGCCGGAGATGAAGGCGCCGATGTAGGGCACGAAGCGCATCAGCGCCGAGAACACGCCCCAGAGGATCGGGTTGGGCACACCTATGAACCACAGGCCAACGCCGACGATGACGCCGAACGCGGCGTTCATGCCGAGCTGGGCCAGGAAGTAGGTCCCGAGCCGGCCGGCTGCGTCGTCCATCGCCACCGTCGTGCGGTGCAGGTCGCTCGACCCGAACAGACGGATCATGCGGTTTCGTAGGTCCTCCCTCTGAAGGAGCAGGAACACGACGACGACCAGCACGATGCCGACCGTTGTAAGCGGCTCGAAGATCGGACCGAGCACCTTCTCCGCAAGTGCGAGAGGCGAGATCTCTGGTTCCTGTACCCGGACGAGCTGCGCCTTCGGTGTGTCGCCCCCCGGACCGGTTGCCGCGGTGGTGCCGGCCGCGTCGGCCTTCTGGGTGGCGTCGTGGACCTGGTGGCTGAACTTGGCGATGACTCGGTTGGCATCGCCGAGCCAGCCTTGTTGCAGGCCGGCGAACTTCTTCGAGACCGTTGCCTGGTACTGCGGCAGGTTGCCGGCAAGCCCCGCCACCTGCGTGCCGAGGACCGCGCCGATGCCGCCGATTACGCCGAGCGCGAGCAGCACCGCGACAATCACGGAGGGCACGCGCCCCAACTTGATCCGCCGCAGCAGGTTGACCACCGGGGCGAGGACGAAGCTGAGGAGCACCGCCAGCACGAGGGGAATGAACACCTCGCGCCCGAAGTATAGCGCTGCGATCAGAACGACCCCCACGGCGAGCGTGAGCAGACCGCGAAGGCCCGGCACCAGAGGCGGCGGCACCTGGGCGGGTGGACGCGGGACCACGGCATCATCGTTGGGCATACGGCATCCCTAGGCACGCTCGATTAGTGCGGCGCACCGCCCCATAACGTTGCCCGGAGCGATTGGTCCCAGGAATCCCGCATCCACTTCCGGGGAACGTCCGGCGGCTGCATGGGGACACTTCCCGTCGGGCATGTTACGTTCCCGGACCTTGGCCCGACGATGTCATCGCGCGCGATGTATCGGTCGTGCCCCGGGGGGGCGATCATGAAGGCCAAGGTCACCCCGCCCCTCGCGGCGCCCGAGGAACGAAGCCCCGCCGACCACGATGACGGAGCACCCCGGGGACGGATCGAGGGTGGCCACGGCCGCGAGAAGGGACCGGTCGCGACCGACGCCAACCGCTCCGAACTCCGGCAACTCGTCGCCGGGATGAGCGAGGGCGTGATCCTAGTCGAGCCCGACCAACGCATCGCCTGGGCCAACGACGCGGCCTTGGCCATGCACGGTGTCGCGGCCTTGTCCGACCTCGGCAACACGGTCGACGCCTACCGGGCCCGATTTAGCTTGCGCTACCGCAACAACCAGGCACCGGGCCGTTATCCCATCGAACGCGTCGTCGACGGCGAGACCTTCCGCGACGTGGTCGTCGAGGTCCGGCACGCCGACCGCCCGGGCGTCGACTTTGTGCATTCCCTCCGAAGCCTCGTCGTCACCGACGCCGGGGGGCGCCCGACCTTCCTTGCGCTGATCATCAAGGACATTTCGGCGCAGTTCGAGGCCGAGGAACGCTTCGAAAGCGCGTTCAACGCCAATCCGGCCCCGGCCGTGATCGTGCGCCTGTCCGACCTGCGCCTGGTCCGCGTGAACACCGGCTTCCTGGAGATCACCGGGTACACACGCGACAAGCTCGTCGGTCGCAGCGTGTACGAGGTCGATCTCCTCGCCGAGGCTCACGGCCGGGAGAGGGCGCTGGAACACCTGAACGCCGGCGAGCCGATCCCTCACCGCGAGGCACTCCTGAAGCGCCCTGATGGCGGCACGCACGCGGTCATCGTCGCGGGCCAGCCCATCGCGATGGCCGACGTCGCCTGCATGCTGTTCACTTTCGCCGATCTCGAACCGCGCCGCATTGCGGAAACGGCGTTGCGCCAGAGTGAGGAGCGCTTCGCCAAGGCATTCCGGCTCACTCCGGTCCCGACCGTGCTGACCCGGGCCTGCGACCATGAACTGACCGCGGTCAACGAGGCGTTCGTCCGGGTGTTCGGCCGAACCGGGAAGGAGACCGTCGGACGGACCGTGACGGAGACCGGGCTATGGGTCGACGACGTAGCCCGTGAACGGTTCGAGGCGACCCTGGAGCGCGAAGGGTCCGCCCTCGGCATCGAGACCTGCGTCCGCGACGGTGGCGGGGCGTCCCTCGACTGCCTGGTCTCGGCCGAGCGCATCGTCATCAACGGCGAGGATGCGGTTCTGATGGTCCTGCAGGACATCACCGAGCGAAAACGGTCGGAGCGCGAACTGTATTCAGCCATCGAGACGGTGATGACCGACGCCTCGTGGTTCAGTCGAGGCCTTGTCGAGAAGCTTTCGGTCCTGCGCAATCCCGGCGAGGCAGGGAAGCCCGCGATGCCCGACCTTACTTCCCGCGAGCGTCAGGTATTGAACCTGATCTGCCGGGGGGACAGCGACAAGGCCATCGGCCACGCTCTCGCCCTGTCGGGCAGCACGGTACGCAACCACGCCGCCGCCCTTTACCGCAAGATCGGCGTCAACCGCCGCACCCAGGCCGTCGTCTGGGGACGCGACCACGGCTTCCCGGCGACCTAACCGCTAGACGAAAGGCCCGGACCGGTACGTAAAACGTACGAACCGGTACGTTTCGACGATGTGCGCGAGACGGAACGCAAGCCATCTTTACTCAACGGCGCGCCACGGGCGTCGATTGGGGACCGAATGGCTGAGGAACCCAAGCCCACGCTGGAACAGGTCAAGGCCTCGGTGCGTGACGCGCTGAGGAAGCTCACCGGGGACCCGGGACCGGCGCCAGAGATCAAAGCGCTTAAAACGCGGAAGAAACCCTCGACAGGCCCAAATCCGAAAACTGTTCGGGACTGAATGATGCCCAATTCATCTCCCTAGAGCTCAGGTTCGGATCGAAAATAAGCCGGACCGGCGATGTTAATTGGCGGAATATCGCGATCCTAGGCCACTTGTCGCGCATTGGTACTGTCCGCCGAACGGATCACAACAGGCCGGTACAACGGGGTGCACCCGACGCCCGAGAGAAGACCGAACCCCGAAATTTCCCGCGTGGCTTCGGCACCGTCCGATCCCGCATGCCCGGAGCCCGCCTATGTCCCTCCTCGCCTGGATCGGGCTCGGCCTGATCGCCGGCTTCATTGGCTCGAAGATCGTCAACAACACCGGCCAAGGCCTGCTCGTCGACATCCTGCTCGGCGTCGTCGGCGCCGTCGTCGGCGGCTTCCTGTTCAACCAGTTCGGCCAGCCCGGCGTCTCGGGGGTGAACCTCTACAGCCTGCTCGTCGCCGTCGTCGGCGCCGTGATCGTGCTGTGGCTCTACCACGCCCTGGCCGGCCGCCGCCGGGTCCTCTGACCCGGCGCACCCCCTTCCGCCGATTCTCGGCCGAAGACCGACCCGACCACTCCCGACGAAAGAGTTTCCACGATGGCGTTGTCCCCCGATACCACCCGTCCGGCCTATGACCGCGACCTGCCGACCACCAGCCTGGCCACCCCGGCTGAGGACATGCGCACGATGGCGCTGCATTCCATCTCCTGGGGGGCTGTCATCGCCGGCGCCGTGATCGCACTGGTCGCCCAGGTCATCCTGAACATGGTCGGGCTTGGGATCGGTCTCTCGACCGTCGACCCGGCCGGCAACGGAACTCCGACGGCGGGCAGCTTGTCCTCAGGTGCCGGGATCTGGTTCGTGATCTCCGGCATCCTCGCCTCCACCGCCGGCGGCTGGCTCGCCGGGCGCCTCTCGGGCAAGCCGGCCCGGACCACCACCGCCTATCATGGGCTGATCGCCTGGGCGGTCTCGACCCTGGTCGTCGTGTACCTGCTGTCCTCGGCGGTCGGCGGCATCGTCAGCGGCGCGTCGAGCGCGGTGTCGAGCACGCTCGGTGGTGCCGGCAACCTGATCGGCGGCTCGGTGAAGACGGCAGCCCAGGCCGCGGCCCCGTCGCTGCCGGGCATGGACAACCCGTTCTCCAACATCGAGAGCCAGGTCCGTGGCACGACCGGCAATGATCCGGAGGCCCTTAAGAACGCTGCCGTCAGCGCCATGCGCGCCGCCGTGACCGGTGACGCCGCCCAGCAGAAGGACGCGCAGGAGAAGGCCGCCCAGGCACTGGCCAAGGCTCAGGGCATCCCGGTCGATCAGGCCCGGACCCAGGTCGCCCAGTACGTGAAGCAGTTCAACGACACGGTCGCCCAGACCAAGGAGCAGGCCAAGCAGGCGGCTGACACCGCCGCCCGCGTCGGCTCGCAGGGCGCGCTCTACGGCGCCCTGGCGCTGATCCTCGGTGCCCTGGCAGCCTTCTTCGCCGGGCGTGGTGCCGCCGTCGACCCGGTGCTCACCCGCACCGCCTCCGCCGTCACGACCCAGCGCCGGGTCTGACGATGAGCGACCCCGCCGCCATCGAGCCGCGTCTCCTCGGAACGCAGGACAAGCAGGCGGCGGAGGTCGCGCTCGGTGAGACCGTGCCGCTTCCGCTGATCGCCGAGACCGCCCGCATCGACAGGCGGGCGGTGGAGACCGGGCGGGTGCGGGTCTCGACCCGGACCGAGACGGTCGAGGAGATCCTGCGTGAGACCCTGCGCAGCGATTACGTCGGGGTCACCCGGGTGGCTATCAACCGGACCCTGGCCGAGGGCGAGATGCCCCCGGCAGTCCGCGAGGAGAACGGGGTGACTATCATCCCGGTCCTGGAAGAGATCCTCGTCGTCGAGAAGCGCCTCGTCCTGAAGGAGGAGGTGCACGTCCGCCAAACCACGGCGGGCGAGGACGTCGAGGTTCCGGTGACGCTGCGCAGGCAGCACGCCGTGATCGAACGCGTGTCCCCCGAGGGGCACGTCACGGCCCTGCCCCACGCACTGCCATCGGAGATCGAACCATGACCCAGACCATCACCGCCATGTACGACACCTACCCCGAGGCTACCGCCGCCAAGGCGAAGCTCGTTGCCCTTGGCATTCCCGAGGTTGGGGTTCGGATCCTGTCCGGCAGCGAGGTCGGCACGACGACCAGCGCCGCCACGACCCACGAGGGCGGCATGTGGGGCTCGCTGAAGGAGTTCTTCATGCCGGAGGAGGACCGCCACCTGCACGCCGAAGGACTGAACCGCGGTGGCACCATGCTGACTGCGACGGTCGAGGACAGTTACGCAGAGCGGACCTACGATATCCTGGAGGAGCACGGCTCGGTCGACATGGACGAGCGTGAGGCCTCCTGGCGCAAGGAGGGTTGGACCGGACAGGCCGCCGGCGCGCCGGTCATGGCCGCCACCCCCGTCACCTCGACGGAGACCACCGGCCTCCACGCGGCGGGCGGGACCGAGACCGTCGCGGCCCGGGGGACCGCGCAGGGCACTGACTATATCCCGGTGGTCGAGGAGCGCCTCAACGTCGGCAAGCGCATGGTTGACAGCGGTCGTGTCCGGGTCCGCTCCTACGCGGTCGAGAAGGGCGTCAGCGAGAACGTCACCCGGCACGACGAGACCGTGCACGTCGATCGCCGCGTGGTCGACCGTGCCGTGACGCCGGGGGACATTGCGCGGTTCGTGGACAAGGATATCTAGGCCACCGAGATGTTCGACCAGGCGGGTGTGTGTATGGAGGCCAGGGCCTCCGGCGCGGTCGGGTGCCGCTCAGACGCGGCCAACCCC
>NZ_JAKSYF010000024.1:0-1320 GCF_022829745.1 Methylobacterium sp. E-016 | reverse complement strand
CTCTGGCCCTGTGAGATCAGCACATCCGCCTGCCGCAACTTGGCGACGATCTCCTCGGGCTTCGGGTGCTTTGCCATCTCGTCCGTCCTCCAGGCTCAAAAGCCATACCAAAGGGCGGACCACTTCAATGGGGGCTGATCAATGCTTTAATTCAAGAGTTATTATTGCTAACCCTGTCGCAGTTCGATTGAAAAATTCGCTTGCGACAAACGTAGGTCGAGAGTAAAAAACGTAAAATGCGTTCGCCGCAAAGAAAAATACCATAAATAATAGGGTAAAATCTGAGCTTGATCCCTGAAGCACGCCAAAAAAACCAAATATTCCAGCCAGTAATGCTGAAAAAATTAGTATAGTTATTCTTATAATATTCATTTAGATTGCCACGCAAGATTTATTGAATCTAATGCTAATTAGACGGAGGAGGCCGGCCTACCCCATTCAGAGGCCTGTCGCAAATGCCGACGGGCTCACGCCGGTCAGGCTTCCGCTATACACGGCACCGATTACCCGCGGCAGCTTGGCAGCGCAGTGTTGCGTGGCAGTGTTTGACTGGCCGTTCGGAATGCGGCGGCCCTTTTCGGGGCCTGTCGCAAACGCGTGCGCGTCTTCGTTCACGGATCGCTAGCCATTCCTGACGAGCTTGCCGCCTCCGCCTTGAAGCAGACCCATGATCCTGTCCGCTATCGCCGCCATGCGGAAGCATCGCTCCAAGGCCGACTTCAAAGGCCGGCGCTACGAGGCAGTGCTCATCGTGCAGGCCGTCTCCTGGTACCTCCGCTATCCGCTGAAATACCGCGACATTGAGGAGCTGTTCCTGGAACGCGATCTGAAGGTGGGCCACAGCACCCTGAAACGCTGGGTTCTGGCCTACGCGCCCCTGATCGAGAAGCGGCTACTTCAGTTCCGTCAGCCTCACTGCGGGTCGGTCCGCATCGACGAGACCTACATCAAGGTTCGCGACGGGTGGCGCTACCTCTACCGGGCCGTCGACAAACACGGCAATCCAGTCGACTTCCTGCTGACCGCCGACCGCGATCTCGATGCGGCCAGGCGCTCCTTCCGCAAGATGCTAGCGGCTACCCTACGTTTCCGGAATGAGCCTCGAACAAACAAGTGACCTTCTCATCCCAGCGGCTGGTCAGTGGGTCATGCCCGGCGCGTTCAGATCGGGTCAGATCTTGGTCGTGTCCCAGGCGGTGGTGTAGCTGAGGGGTGGTCATCGGCGGTTGCCGGGTAGGGTCGGGTTGCGACGACCAACCCCGAACCCGAGAGACCCCCGATGACCGACGAGATCATGGCCCTGCGCGGGCTGATGGAGAA
>NZ_JAKSYF010000017.1:0-254 GCF_022829745.1 Methylobacterium sp. E-016 | reverse complement strand
GGCGAAGGCGGTAGCATCCGAACGCAGAGCCTTGCGCACGACCTTGCGCGACAGACGCAGCTCCCGTGAGATCTCCCGGATGCTCTTGTGCTCGGTGCGGAACAGGCGCCGGACCTTGGCGATGGTCTCCACAATCAACATCCCGGCTGGCTCCCGCCCTGACTGGCTGGGAGCATGGAGGAGAAGCCGGGGGTGGGTCCCGATTGGACGCCGATCAACCCGTCAACCGGGTCCTTCTTCCACGCCGATTCTCA
>NZ_JAKSYF010000016.1:0-329 GCF_022829745.1 Methylobacterium sp. E-016 | reverse complement strand
GCGTCGTCGCTCGGCGTCGAGATGCTGCGGTTCGACATGTCGGAATACATGGAGCGCCACACGGTCTCGCGCCTGATCGGCGCACCGCCCGGCTATGTCGGCTTCGACCAGGGCGGCCTTCGCTCCGTCGGGACCCACCAGCACCCCCACTGCGTTCTGGTGCCCTACGAGCTCGAGAAGGCGCATGCGGACCTGTTCCACATCCTGCTGCAGGTGATTGACCACGGGCAGCCCACCAACCACAACGGCAACCAGGTCCAGTTCCTGAACGTTATCCTCATCATGACCACGAACGCTGGCTGGTCCGAGCTCGCGTATGCGGCCTACCG
>NZ_JAKSYF010000015.1:0-22047 GCF_022829745.1 Methylobacterium sp. E-016 | reverse complement strand
ACCAGGGCGACGGCCATGACGAAGGCGATCGTCAACAGCAGCATCGGCGCGACGAGAGCGAATTCGACCGCCGTCGCTCCGCCTCTCGCCTGAAGGAATGTCCGTGGACCGCGCATGCGCCGTGATCGCATGTCAGGAATTAAGGCCGATCTAACATAAGGTAGCCGTTTTCGGCCTATCGCCCCTCCGCCTCGCCGGCATCCCCCGCGCGGGTGTCCTCGGTTCTTTCGATCCATCGCGTCTCGGCATGCCGCCCGTCCCCGGAGCGGGGGCCGGGTGATCTTCGTCGCGGATCGTCTCCCGGCGCGGCCGATCCGGTTTGCGCCCTCATGCGGGCTCTGGTAGCCCCGGCCCACGCGTGCGCCGGCAGGCGTTTGGGACGGCAGGGACATCGATGATGCGTTCGGGACGGCGGCCCCTGGTTGCGGGCAACTGGAAGATGAACGGCACCCGGGCCTCGATCCCCGTGGTCGACGCGGTGCGGACCGGCCTGTCCCCCGCGCTCGCCGAGACGATCGACCTGCTGATCTGCCCACCCTCGACGCTGATCTCGGCCTGCGTCGCCGCGACCTACGATTCGTCGATCGCCATCGGCGGCCAGAACCTCCATGCCAAGCCGAGCGGCGCCTTCACCGGCTCGATCTCCGCCGAGATGCTGGCCGACCTCGGCGCGCGCTACGTCATCGTCGGACATTCCGAGCGGCGGGCCTACCACCACGAGACCGACGACGGCGTCCACGCCAAGGCCCTGGGCGCCCGGCGCGCCGGCCTGTGCGGCATCATCTGCGTCGGCGAGACCATGGAGGAGCGCGAGCAGGGCCGGGCCCTCGACATCGTCCGTGCGCAGCTCGCCATCGGCACGCCGAAGGGCGCGACCGGCGCCGACACCGTGATCGCCTACGAGCCGGTCTGGGCGATCGGCTCGGGCCGCACGCCGACGGCGCGCGAGATCGCCGAGGTCCACGCCTCCCTGCGCGAGATGCTCGACAAGCTCGTCGGCGAGGAGGCGGCCAAGATCCGCATCCTCTACGGCGGCTCGGTCAAGCCCGGCAACGCGCGCGAGCTGCTCTCGGTGGAGAACGTCGACGGCGCGCTCGTCGGCGGCGCCAGCCTCGTCGCCGAGGATTTTCTGGGAATCTGCGCCGCCTACGCCTGAGCGATCCGCGCCCGCTCAGATCTTGTAGGCCTGCCGGACGAGCAGCCGCCAGCGGCCGCCGTCCCGGTGCCAGACCTGCATTACGCCGATGCGCACCGGCGCGGTCTTGCCGCCGGAGGTCGTCTCGCCGCTGAACACGTGCCGGGCGATGGCGTCCTCGCCGACGACCGAGACCGAGCGGTCCGACAGGACGATGCTCGGGAAGGCGGAGCGCCCACTCGTCAGCGCGTCGACGAAGGCCGCCTTGCCCTGCACGGCGCCGCTCGAATGACCGTAGCTCAGGCCGTCGAGCACCAGCGCGTCGAGGGTGGCCGCGTCCGGCGCGAGCAGGGCCGCGGTCAGGGCGTCGACCGCCGCCTCCACCTCGGCCTCCGGTCCCGCCGCGCCCGCCGGGGCGGCCCGGGCGACGGAGGCGGCGAGCGCCACGGCGAGCACGAGGCGGCGTGAGATGGGCATGGCGTCATCCTCCGCTCCGAGGCGGCCGATCCGAAGCGCCGCTCTTCGCGCCCGCCTTTGAGCACGCGGAGCGATCGTCCGGGGAGCCGGGCGGCTGACATCGGCGCGCCGATCGTCACGTTTGGCGCCCGCACGCTTGTGGTGTATGCCCCCGGCAGATTTGTAGCCGGTGCGATGCAGCTCCGGCCGTCGTGTCCGGCTCCCCGTCCCAGCGAGCGGCTCCCGGGACCGGCGCGCGCAAGAACGATTCCGGAATTCCGATGCAGACCGTCCTGATCGTCGTCCATCTCATCATCGTGCTGTCGCTGATCGGCGTGGTGCTGCTGCAGCGGTCCGAAGGCGGGCTCGGCCTCGGCGCCGGCAGCAGCGGCGGCGGCGTCTCGGGCTTCATGACCGGGCGCGGCCAGGCCAACGCGCTGACGCGGGCCACCGCGATCCTCGCCGCCCTGTTCTTCGTCACCAGCCTGACGCTGGCGGTGATGTCGCACCGCTCCGCCGCGCCGAAATCGATCCTCGACCGCGCCAACGGCACGACGCAGCCGGCCGGCCAGCCCGCGGGCGCCGACAACCTGCTCGACACGTTGCGCCGGCAGAACAACGCCCCGGCTGCGGGCACCCCGGCGGCGCCCGCCGCGCCGGCGGCCCCGGCCCCGACTCCGGCACAGCCGGCCGTTCCGGACGCGCCCCAGTCGCGTTGAGCGCCGCGATCGAATCGGAACGACGCAGCCGCGCCGTTCGATCGGGCAAAGGAAACTTAACGCTCCCGCCCTAGGCCGGCCCAATCCAGCATTGTGCGAATTCCGTGGGAATCGCGCGGTGCGGGTGGCATGCCGTTTGGCGAATCGCCCAGCCTTCTCTATGGACCGAGGCCCATGACGCGGTACGTTTTCATCACCGGCGGCGTGGTCTCCTCGCTCGGCAAGGGTCTGGCCTCGGCGGCGCTCGCGGCGCTGCTCCAGGCGCGCGGCTACTCGGTCCGCCTGCGCAAGCTCGACCCCTACCTTAACGTCGACCCGGGCACGATGAGCCCGACCCAGCACGGCGAGGTCTTCGTCACCGACGACGGTGCCGAGACCGACCTCGACCTCGGGCATTACGAGCGCTTCACCGGCGTCCCTGCGACGCGCGCCGACAACATCACCACCGGCCGGATCTACCAGGACATCATCGCCAAGGAGCGCCGCGGCGACTACCTCGGCGCGACGATCCAGGTCATCCCGCACGTCACCAACGCGATCAAGGACTTCGTCCGCGACGGCAACGACGCCTTCGACTTCGTGCTCGTCGAGATCGGCGGCACGGTCGGCGACATCGAGGGCCTGCCGTTCTTCGAGGCGATCCGCCAGCTCGGCAACGACCTGCCGCGCGGCTCGACCGCCTTCGTGCACCTGACGCTGCTGCCCTACATCCCGTCCGCCGGCGAGCTGAAGACCAAGCCGACGCAGCACTCGGTGAAGGAGCTGCGCTCGATCGGCATCCAGCCCGACATCCTGCTCTGCCGCTGCGACCGGCCGATACCCGCCGACGAGCGGCGCAAGCTCGGGCTGTTCTGCAACGTGCGCGAGACCGCGGTGATCGAGGCGCGCGACGTCGCCTCGATCTACGACGTGCCGCTCTCCTACCGCGAGGCCGGCCTCGACCGCGAGGTGCTCGCGCATTTCGGCCTCGCCCACGACGGCGAGCCGGACCTGTCGCGCTGGCGCACGATCTCCGAGCGGGTGAAGAACCCCGAGGGCGAGGTCACCATCGCCATCGTCGGCAAGTACACGGGCCTGAAGGACGCCTACAAGTCGCTCACCGAGGCGCTGATCCACGGCGGCATCAGCCATCGCTGCCGCGTCAACCTCGAATGGATCGAGGCGGAGGTGTTCGAGCGCGAGGACCCGGCCCCGTTCCTCGAAGGCATCAACGGCATCCTGGTGCCCGGCGGCTTCGGCCAGCGGGGGGCGGAGGGCAAGATCCGCGCGGCGCGCTTCGCCCGCGAGCGGAAGATCCCGTATTTCGGGATCTGCTTCGGCATGCAGATGGCGGTGATCGAGGCGGCCCGGTCGCTCGCCGGCGTGCCGGACGCGAACTCGACCGAGTTCGGCGACACGGCCGAGCCGGTGGTCGGCCTGCTCACCGAGTGGCTGCGCGGCAACGAGCTGGAGCAGCGTGCGGCCGCCGGCGACCTCGGCGGCACCATGCGGCTCGGCGCCTACGATGCGACGCTGCACCCCGACACGAAGATCGCCGGGATCTACGGCAGCACCCACATCTCCGAGCGCCACCGCCACCGCTACGAGGTCAACATGGCCTATCGCGAGCGGCTCGAGGCCAAGGGCCTGCGCTTCTCCGGCCTGTCGCCGGACGGGCTCCTGCCCGAGACGGTCGAGCATGTCGGCCACCCGTGGTTCATCGGCGTGCAGTTCCACCCGGAGCTGAAGTCGCGTCCCTTCGCGCCGCATCCGCTGTTCGAGGGCTTCGTCGGCGCCGCGATCGAGCAGAGCCGCCTGGTGTGAGGCGGGACCGCCCGCGATGACCTCGATCTCCGGGCTGCCCGCCTTCCTCGGCTACGGCGCCATCGCCTGCGGGCTCGTGGCGCTCTACCTCGGCGTCTACCTGACGGCGACGGCGCACCGCGAGATCGCGCTGATCCGGGCGAACAACGTCGCCGCCGCCACCGCGCTCGGCGGCAGCTTGCTCGGCTACGCGCTGCCGCTGGCCGTGGCGATCTACAACGCGCAATCGGCCCTCGACTGCGTGATCTGGGACCTCGTCGCCCTCGTCGTGCAGATCCTGATCTACTTCCTGGTCCGGATCGTCCTGCCCGACCTGTCCCGGCGGATCGCGGCGGGCGAAGGCGCCGCGGCGATCCTGCTCGCCTCGGCCTCGTTCGCCGGCGGCGGCGTGATCGATGCGGCGGCCATAACCTACTGACGAGCCCGCGATCGTGATCCGCCGAGCGAGCGGCGCCAGGCGTCGCGGATCGCGCATCGGGCGCCGCGGCGGGGCCGGCCGGCGAAGCTGGACGATCTTCTCAAGGGCCGCCGGCGTTCCTACATCCGGGCCTCGCGGCGTTCTGCCGCCAGGGAGCCGGGCCGTCCGAGACGGTCCGAACGATCATGGCCTCGTCCATCGAACGGTCCTCGAAGCGCTCGACCACCGTCGCGCTCGTCCTCGTCGCCGGCGCCGGCGCCACGGCCCTCGCGCTCGGGCGGTACGATCCCTCGCAGCGCGAGGAGGACGTCCTGGTCTACGGCGGTCCCGACGCCTGCATCCGCGGCGGCATTCGGACGGAGACCGATTGCCGGAGCACCTACGCCACGGCGCTGGCGGCCTATCCGGAGGCGGCGCCGCGCTACCTCTCCCTGGCCGATTGCGAGGGGCATCACGGCACCGGGCATTGCGTCGACGGAACCGCCGTGGCGACGAGCGCGGCCGGCCGCTTCGTGCCGATGCTGGCCGGCTACGTCATCGGCCGCCGGATCGAGCAGGCCCTCGCGCCGCAGCCCGTCTACGATCATCGCCCCGGCCAGGCCGGGGCGGCGTATTCCGGATCGGGCGGCTACTGCACGAGCTGGGGCGGCCGCGTCGTCACCGGGAGCGGCGGTGCGTCGTCGCGCGCGCGCGTCGCCTTGTCCGCGGTGCGCCCGGCCGCCTTCGGCGGGTTCGGCGCGACCGGCCGGGGCTTCGCCTCCCATGGGATGGCGGGTCACGGGAGCGGCGGCTGATGCGCCGCATCGCGATCGGCGAGCGGCCGGGCTGGCGTGCGAGCGCGCGGGCCAACGGCTTCACCTTCCACACCCTCGACGGCGCGCCCTACTGGGACGAGAGCCACGCCTACGCCTACGCCTTCACGCTCGGCGAGATCGAGCGCGACATCGAGGCGCCTGGCACCGAGCTCCACGCGCTGTGCCTCGCCTTCGTCGCCGACGCGGTTGAGGACGCGCGCATCCTGGCCTCCCTGGCGATCCCGGAGGCGATGTGGGACGTCGTGCGCACCAGCTGGCGCCGCGGCGACCCCTCGCTCTACGGGCGGCTCGACCTCGCCTACGGCGGCGAAGGCACCGGCCCGGCCAAGCTCCTCGAATACAACGCCGACACGCCGACCGCGCTCTACGAATCCGCGGTGTTCCAGTGGCTCTGGCTCGAGGACCTGCTGCGGCTCGGGCGGGTGCCGGCGAGCTCGGACCAGTTCAACGCCGTGCACGAGCGCCTGATCGAGCGGTTCCGGGCGGTCGGCGGCACCTGCCTGGCCCTGGCGGCCTACGCCGACGCGCCCGAGGACCGCGGCACCGTCGCCTACCTGGAGGATTGCGCGCGCCAGGCCGGCCTCGCGACCCGCTTCCTCGACCTCGGCGATATCGGCCTTGCCGCGAGCGGCGCCTTCGTCGACCGGACGGAGGCGCCGATCGCGACCCTGTTCAAGCTCTACCCGTGGGAATGGGCGTTCGCGGATGCGTTCGGCGAAGCGCTCGCCGCGACGCCGACGCGGTTCCTCGAACCGCCCTGGAAGGCGGTCCTGTCCAACAAGGGGCTGCTGCCGCATCTCTACGCCCGCGAGCCCGGCCACCCGAACCTGCTGCCGGCCTATTTCGAGGACGACCCGCAGAAGGCGCGGCTCGGCACCTCGTTCGTCAAGAAGCCGCTGTTCTCGCGCGAGGGCGCCAACGTCCTGATGGTGCGCGACGGCGCGGTGCTGGCGCAGGATCACGGCACCTACGGCGCGGGCGGCCATGTCCGGCAGGCGCTCGCCGAGCTGCCGTGCTTCGACGGGCGCCACGCCCTCGTCGGCGCCTGGATCGTCGGCGACGCCTGCGTCGGGATCGGCCTGCGCGAGGCGGCCGGCCCGATCACCACCGACGCGGCGTTGTTCGTCCCGCACGTCATCCTGCCCGGGTGAGTGCGCCGATGACGCGCTGTGCAAAGCGCGCCCAGCGGCCTATCTGAGCGGGCGTGACGGACATCCTCTTCTACCATCTCCAGAACCAGCCGCTCGAAGCGGTGCTGCCGAACCTCGTCGAGAAGTCGCGCGAGCGCGGCTGGCAGGCGGCGATCCAGGCGGCGAGCGAGGAACGGCTCCAGGCGCTGGACGATCACCTCTGGACCTTCCGCGACGACAGCTTCCTGCCCCACGGCACCGATCGCGAGCCCGACGCGGCGAGCCAGCCGGTGGTGCTGACCTTGCGCGACACCAACCCCAACGCCGCCGCGATCCGCTTCCTCGTCGAGGGTGCGGACCTGCCGCCGGATGCGGGCGACTACGAGCGGATCTGCGTGCTGTTCGACGGCACCGACCAGGATGCGCTCCTGCGCGCCCGCGAGCAGTGGAAGGCCGCCAAGGCCGCCGGCCACGCGGTCGCCTACTGGCAGCAGGACGACGGCGGCCGCTGGCTGAAGAAGGCGTGACGCTCCCCCGCGACTGGAATGCAGGACCGACCATGCCGATCATGAAAATGGCGCGCGTTCTTCCCTCTCCCCTTTGCGGGGGCGGGTACCCTGCGGAGCAGAGGGGGAGAGGGGAGCGCCGTATCCGAAGAGGTCGCGCCCCTCTCCCGGCCCTCGCTGACGCGAGGGCCACCCTCCCCCGCAGAGGGGGGAGGGGGTTCGCGGCACTCGTCGCGCTTCTCTTCGCGATCGTCCCGCTTGCGGCGGCGGCCCAGGCGCCGCAGCGCGGGCCCACCGAGGCGCGCGCGCCGGAGGGAAAGAAGCTCCCGCCCGACGTCACCACCGAGCAGAGCGTCACGCTTCCCAACGGCCAGAAGCTCGATTTCACCGCGACCGCGGGCAGCCTGCCGCTGGTCGACGAATCGGGCAAGCTGCAGGCCGAGATCGCCTTCGTCGCCTACACCCGGCCCGCGGCGGCCGGGACGGTGCGGCCGATCACCTTCGCGATCAACGGCGGGCCGGGGGCGGCCTCCGCCTACCTGAACATCGGCGCGATCGGGCCGTGGCGCCTGCCGGCCGACGGCGCGAGCATCAGCCCGTCGCGCTCGGTCGCGCTGGTGCCGAACGACGGCACCTGGCTCGACTTCACCGACCTCGTCTTCATCGACCCGGTCGGCACCGGCTACAGCCGCGCCGCGGACGGCGACGGCAAGGCGTATTGGAGCGTGGAGTCGGACGCCTCGGTGCTGTCGGCGGCGATCGCCCGCTACCTGCGCGTCAACACCCGGATGGGCGACCCGAAATTCTACGTCGGCGAGAGCTACGGCGGCTTCCGGGGACCGCTCATCGCGGCCAAGCTGCAGGAGGACATCGGCGTCGGCCTGTCGGGCCTCGTGCTGCTGTCGCCGGTGCTCGATTTCGGCACCCTGGCGCCCCCGCGCGCCAACCCCTGGGGCAACGTCCTGCGGCTGCCCTCCTACGCGGCCGGCGCCCTGGAGCGGGCCGGCACCGTGCCGACTCGCGAGACCCTGGCCGACACTGAGCGCTACGCCACCGGTGCCTACCTCGCCGACCTGCTCAAGGGGCCCGACGACGCGCCGGCGGTGGCGCGCCTGACCGAGCGCGTCGCCGCGCTGACCGGGCTCGACCCGGCCTTCGTCAAGGCGCAGGGCGGCCGGCTGTCCTCGAGCAGCGTCCAGCGCGAGGTCGACCGCGCGTCGGGCCGCGTCGCCAGCGCTTACGACACCGGCGTCTCGGGATGGGACCCCGACCCGACCGCGGCGCATTCCGGCTTCGACGACCCGCTGCTCACCGCGCTCCAGGCGCCGCTCACCAGCGCGATGATCGACCTCTACGCGAAGACGCTGAACTGGCGGGTGACGAACCTGCGCTACGAGCTCCTGAACACGGCCGTGAACCGAGGCTGGAGCTGGGGCGGCGGCCGCTCCGCGCCGGAGGCGGTCGGCGCCTTGCGCGGCGTGCTGGCGCTCGACGGCAACGTCCGCGTGCTGGTGGCGCACGGCTTCACCGACCTGGTGACGCCGTACTTCGCCTCCAAGCTACTGATCGACCAGATCCCGTCCTACGGGGCGGAGCCGCGGCTCTCGCTGGCGGTGTACCCCGGCGGGCACATGTTCTATTCCCGCCCCGATGCCCGGGCGGCGTTCAAGCGCGACGTCTCCGCCCTCTACGCCGCCGCGCTGAAGGCGCGCGAGGCGACGGCCCCGAACCCGCAGCGCAAGGAGGCGCCGTGACGTTGCCAGATCTGCGGACCCTCGCCGGCGCCGGCCTGATCGCGGCCGCCCTCCTCGGCGCCTGCACCGTGACCGAGCGGACATCCCCGCCCGCGCCCTCGGAGATCGTGCCGATCCCGCCGCGCGTGCCCGCGGCGGCGACCTTCACCGGCCCGGTGCTCGCGCCGGACGGATCCTGCACCGGTCCGGCCCCGGCGAGCGCCGCCGCGATCGAGCCGGGCATCGGCGAGTGCGACCTCGTGCGGCTGAAGGGCCGCCCGCCGGTGGACGTGCTGGTCGGGGAAGGCCGCGCCGGCCGCGAGGTTCAGGTGCTCTACACCGAGCCCGGCGCGAAGGAGCTGTACTTCTTCGTCAACAACAAGCTCGACCGCGTGGTGAAGTAGCTCAGCGCACGCGCCACACCGCGAGGACGTCGCCGCCGAGCGGCAGCCGCTTGAGCCAGTCGGCCTGCGCCTCGCCGCGCATCAGCCGCGTGGCGAAGGCGGGGCCGTCGAGATCCGCCTCCGGCCGTACCCGGCAGGCGACCACGTAGCGGACGCCGTGCGCCGCCACCTGCCGCCGCAGGTCGCCCTCGCTGCCGCCGAGCCCTTCGATCGCCGCGGTGAGCCCTGGAACCGCCCGGTGATACGGTGCGGCGACCACCGCGTGCGGCGTCCGCATCAGGATCGAGGGCCCCATCACGATCGGCGCCAGCACGGTGCCGGGGGGGAGGGCCGCCAGCGGCGTCACCGCGTCGTCGGCCTGGCAGGCGAAGCTCGCGGCCGTGGCGGACGTGTCGCCGCCGTCCCGGATCAGGCCGGCCACCACGACCGGGATCATCCAGGCGGTGCTGATGAGCCCGACCCCGAGCGCGGCGAGGCCGAGGCGCAGGCGCGGCGCGGCGGCGCGGTCGGCCGCCAGCGCCAGGCCGCGGGCGAGCGCCGGACCCGCCACCAGTGGGATCAACCCGGAGGCAACGTAGATTCCGCGGAACTGGAACCAGCCGATGACCAGCCCCGGCCACAGCAGCAGAGCCGCGACGCCGTAGGCGCGCCGATGCGCCGCCGGTCCCCGGAACGCCGCCCAGGTCGCCGCGAGCGCCGCCAGCGCCAGCACCGGATAGTAGACCAGCACCTCCCACCGCCGGCCGGCGAGGAATTTCGGCACCGAGGACATCTCGTTCACCGTGAGCAGCCAGCGGTCGCGGACCAGCGGCGTCATCCCCGGGAACGGGCCGCCGAGGCAGACCGGGAACAGGAGGGCGAAGCCGCCGACGAGGACGGCGCCGGTGGCCGCGACGGCCGCGAGGCGGCCGCCGACGGAGCCGACCCGGCGGTCGAGCCCGGCGCAAGCGAGCGCGGCCGCGCCGCCGCCGGCCGCCAGCCAGAGCCAGGGCGGCGAGAGCGCGTCGCAGGCGGTCGCGCCCCAGAGATGCGGCGCGGTCTGCGCCCCGAACAGCAGCGGCGCCGCCAGCCCGAGGCCGATCCCGAAGCCGAGGAAGGCCGGCAGGGCGGGGCGCCCGCGAAGCACCCAGTCGCCGACGGCGAACAGCGCGCCGAGCGCGACGGAGGGCAGGCCCTCGAGCCCGATCGCCAGCGACAGGGCCGCCAGCGCCCCGGCTCCGGCTCCGGCCCGGCCGCCGCCACGGATCAGGCCGATGGCCATCCCGAGGATCGCGATCATCTGGAGGTTGTGGTGATCGATCCGGCCGGCGGCGAACTGCACGGTGACGCCGAAGGTCTGGGTCGCGGCGAGCAGCGCCAGCACCGCCGCCCGCTTGCCGAAGGTCGTGCGCACGCCGGTCCACAGCACCGCGGCGTAGACCACGAACAGCAGCGGCGGCCAGAACGCCGCGACGATCCCCTCGGCGAGCCCGGAGCCGAGCAGGGGCGTCAAGACGAGGAGCAGGCCGGCCAGCGGCGCGTCGAGCAGGCGCGACCAGTGGCTCGGCACGCCGCCCGGCGGCAGGAAGCGGTACTGGACGTTGTCGTACCAGCCCTGGCCGGCGGC
The DNA here is from genome assembly GCF_022829745.1 of Methylobacterium sp. E-016. NCBI lineage: Bacteria > Pseudomonadati > Pseudomonadota > Alphaproteobacteria > Hyphomicrobiales > Methylobacteriaceae > Methylobacterium > Methylobacterium sp. E-016. The sequence continues at coordinate 11,322 of NZ_JAKSYF010000015.1, read as the reverse complement.
GAGGTCGCGCGCCTCGACGAGGCGCATCGCGTCGTCGGTGTCGGGCACGCGCAGGTGCCGGATCGTCTCGATCACGTCGCCCGGCGGATACAGCGTGACCGCGCAGAACAGCACCAGCAGCCACAGGATCGTCCCCGCATCGAGGCGTGCCGGCTTCCGGGCCGGAAACGAAGCTGTGGCCGCCATCGCGCCTCTCCGGTGCCCGCCGGCCGCTCCGGCCGCGACGGGTCTCGTTCCGCTCGCGCGACCCTGCCGCGAACGCGCTTAACGGGCGGTCAAGGCCGTCGCCATGGGAGGTTTCCTTAACCACGTCGGGCGCAGGCTCCGCCCGTTCAGGACGGGTCGGGGCAGCGGATGAGTCACCACACCGAGACGCTGGTGATCGGCGGCGGCCCCGCCGGGCTCACCGCGGCCTACCTGCTGTCGAAGCAGGGTCGCGACGTCACCGTGCTGGAGCGCGACTCGACCCAGGTCGGCGGCATCTCGCGCACGGTGAGCCACAACGGCTACCTGTTCGACATCGGCGGCCACCGCTTCTTCTCGAAGTCGAAGGCCGTGGTCGACCTCTGGGACGAGCTCCTGCCCGACGACTTCATCGAGCGGCCGCGCCTGTCGCGGATCTACTATCAGGGCAAGTACTACGCCTACCCGCTGAAGGCCTTCGAGGCCCTGCGCAATCTCGGGCTGCTCACCAGCACCGCCTGCGTGCTGTCCTACCTCTACGCCCGCGCCCGGCCGATCGCCGCGCCGAAGCACTTCCACGGCTGGGTCCGCAACCAGTTCGGCGAGAAGCTGTTCTCGATCTTCTTCAAGACCTACACCGAGAAGGTCTGGGGCATGTCCTGCGACGCGATCTCGGCCGACTGGGCCGCGCAGCGCATCAAGGGCCTCGACCTCGGCGCCGCCATCCGCGACGCGCTGAAGCGCTCCCTCGGGATCCGGGCGAAGCCCAAGGCCGGCGAGCCGGTGATCAAGACGCTGATCGAGTCGTTCCGCTATCCCCGCCGCGGCCCCGGCATGATGTGGGAGGCGGCGGCGGAGAAGATCGCCGCGCAGGGCGGCAGGGTTCTGCTCGACCGCGGCGTCGACGGCCTGTCGTTCGACCCCGCTGCCGGCCTGTGGCGCGTCGCGGCGGTTCGCGGCGACGGCACGCGCGAGACCTTCACCGCGCGCCACGTGATCTCCTCGGCGCCGGTGCGCGAGCTCGTGGACGCGATCACGCCGCGGTCGATCAGCACCTTCCAGGCGCGCGCGCTGCAGTATCGCGACTTCGTCACGGTGGCGCTGATCGCCAAGTCGCAGAAGAACTTCCCCGACAACTGGATCTACATCCACGATCCCTCGGTGCAGGTCGGGCGGGTGCAGAACTTCCGCTCGTGGTCGCCCGAGATGGTGCCCGACGAGGCCCATACCTGCCTCGGGCTCGAATATTTCTGCTTCGAGGGCGACGGCCTCTGGACCGCGAGCGATGCCGACCTCGTCGCTCTGGCCAAGCGCGAGATCGGGCAGATCGGCCTGATCGACCCGGCCGACGTGGTCGACGCCTGCGTCGTGCGCCAGCCCAAGGCCTACCCGGTCTACGACGAGACCTATGCCGAGAACGTCGCGCTGGTGCGGATGGAGCTGGAGCGGGACTTCCCGACGCTGCACCTCGTCGGCCGCAACGGCATGCACAAGTACAACAACCAGGACCACGCGATGATGACGGCGATGCTCACCGTCGAGAACATCGTCGCGGGCCATCGCCGCCACGACGTCTGGCGGGTCAACGAGGATGCCGAGTACACCGAGGCCGGCGTATCGGGGGCGCAGGCCGCCCTCGGCAGCGAGCGGCTGGTGCCGCGCAAGGTCGCCTGAGGCGACAGGGGCGAGGGGCGTTTGCCAAGACAGTGATGCGGCCGCGTCACGACGCGGCCTTGCCGATGCGGGCGCGCGGCATACACTTCCCGCCAACGCCCGGTTGCAGGGGCGGTTTCGGGAGGCAAGCCCCATGCGATCGGTCCCCATGCGATCGGTGATTCTCGCCGCGCTCCTGTCGAGCGCGGCCGTCGCGACCTCGGGATTCGCGACCTCCGCCCTGGCGCAGGGCGCGTCCCCCGCCGAGACCAAGGCGAAGGCGGACGACCTGGAGAAGCTGCAGGGCTTCAAGAGCACGAACACGGCGCCCGCGCCCGAGATCCCGCAGACCGGGCGCAAGGCCGACGCCATCCGCAAGACGCTCGGCAGGATCAAGCTGCCCGAGGGCTTCAAGATCGACGTCTACGCGATCGTGCCCGACGCCCGCTCGATCGCGGTCGGCCCCAATGCCGGCGTGCTGTTCGTCGGCACCCGCAAGACCAAGGTCTACACCGTCACCGACCGCGACAAGGACCGGGTCGCCGACGAGGTCCGCGCCTTCGCGCCGGGCATCGACTTCAAGATCCCCAACGGCGTCTGCTTCTCGAAGGACGGCGTGCTGACGGTCGTCGAGCAGAACCGGGTGCTGTCCTTCCCCGCGGCGGAGTTCTTCTACGAGAACCCGGACGTCGCCGCCGGCATCGTCGTCAAGCAGGGCGAGCTGATCCCGGCTGGGGAAGAGAGCTACAACCACACCGCCCGGGTCTGCCGCGTCGGGCCCGACGGCAAGACCTACATCGCGCTGGGCCAGCCCTACAACGTGCCGGCGCCGGAGAAGCTCGAGCTGTACCGGACGCACGGCATCGGCGGCATCGTGCGCGTGGACGCCGACGGCAAGAACCGCGAGGTCTACGCCACCGGCATCCGCAACTCCGTCGGCATCGACTTCGCGGCCGACAAGACGCTGTGGTTCACCGACAACCAGGTCGACGGCATGGGCGACGACAAGCCGCCGGGCGAGCTCAACCACGCGACAAAGGCCGGCGAGAACTTCGGCTTCCCGTGGTTCGGCGGCGGCGCCGTCCGCACCGTCGAGTACAAGGACCAGACGCCGCCGGCCGACGCCGTCGCGCCGGCGGCCGAGCTGCCGCCGCACGCGGCCGATCTCGGGCTGACCTTCTACAACGGCAAGCAGTTCCCCCAGGCCTATCGCGGCGGCCTCTTCATCGCCGAGCACGGCTCGTGGAACCGCACCGAGCCGGTGGGCGCGCGGATCATGTTCGCGCCCGTCTCCGACGGCAAGGTCGGCGCGCCCAAGCCCTTCGCCGAGGGCTGGCTGACCGGCGACGGCGAGTATCTCGGCCGCCCCGTGGACGTCGCGGTGCTGCTCGACGGCTCGCTCCTGGTCTCCGACGATGCGGCCGGGGCGATCTACCGGATCTCGTACGAAGGCGACGCGAAATAGGGCGATCGGCCGTCGAGGGCCGTGCACCCTCTTCCCTCCCCCGCGTAGGGGGAGGGAGAACGCGCCGAGCCTGCGTCGCCCAGCGCGGCGCACGCGCTGTCTGAGTCCCCCCGAGAATGCTTCCGGTCACCCCATGCTCCGCCCATCCCTCCTCGTCCTGATCCTCGCCCTCGCGCCCGTCGCCGTCCAAGCGGGCGATGCCGCCGCCGGGCGCAAGCGGGCCACCGCCTGCCAGGCCTGCCACGGCATGGACGGGCTCTCGAAGCTGCCCGAGGCCCCCAACCTCGCCGGCCAAGTCGAGATCTACCTGGTGAAGGCGCTGACAGAGTACCGCGACGGGACGCGGCAGAACCCGGTGATGTCGGTCGTGGCGAAGGACCTGTCGGACGCCGACATCGCCAACCTCGCGGCCTATTACGGCGGCCTGCAGATCGAGGTGATCCCGCCGGGCTGAGGTCCCGAGGCGGCTTTCGCCCGGCGCCCCGTCGCCCTATCCCGATCGAACGACGCGGAGGTTTCCGATGTGGACGTCGACGATGCCGCGCCCGGAGGCGTCGGCCTTTCGCCAGCGCGCATGGCCGGCCATGCCGGCGTCGCGCGGGCTGCTCGCCCTCGGCACCGTCCTGGCGCTCGCCGCCGCGGGCTTGATCGTCGCGCGCGCCCCGGCGACGGCGATCGATCCCGATCTGGTGCGGGTGATCCGCGCCATGGCCGTGATCAAGGGCGGCTTCGCCGCGATGGCGCTCGCCGCGTGCTGGTGGCGCCTCGGGCAGCCGGCCTCGGGCTGGCGGGCGGTCGCCTACGTCGCGGGCCCGGCGCTGATGGCGGGCGGCGCCCTCCCGCTGTGGTCGCTGCAGAGCGTCGGCGCCGCCGCGCTCGGCCTGCATCTCGGGCTGTTCGGCGTGCTCGCCGCCGGGCTGACGGACCCCGCCTTCTTCGACGGCCGGCACCGCCGGCGCACGTGACGCGTTTTCGAGCGCGATGGAGGCCGGATCGCGTGAAGAAAACGCGACTGCAAAGAAGACGCCTCAGCGGCCGAGGCGCCGCCGCGCCGCGTCGCGGGCGCGGTGCTCGAAGCGGGCGAGGCGGACGCGCCGCTCCAGCGAGAGCGCGTCGCGGCCCGGCGGCATCGCGATGATCTCGGCGACGCGCTCGCGCTCGCGATACAGGCTTTCCAGGGCCGAGCCCGCGAGCGTCGCCGAATCAAGCCGGTCGGCGAAGGCGGTCTCGTGGCAGGCGCGCACGATCTCAGCTTCGAGCAGCAGGCCCGGGGCGCAGGCGCGCCGGTCCTCGTCGTAGGCGGTCTTCAGCAGCGTCGCGGTGCCGCCGCCGGTGAGCGCGAGGCTGATCGCGACCGGCCTGCCGTCGACGGCCAGGATGTCGGCGCGCGCCCGGACGGGCCCGTGCGTCGGCCCGAACAGCGCGCACGCGAAGGCCGCGTGCTCCGGGCGACAGGCCATCGCCGAGCCGGTCGCGCCCTTCCAGCCCGCGCGCTCCAGTGCGAGGAAGGCGGCGACCGCCCGCTCCAGGCCCGGGCCGGAGGCCACCGTCTCGAACGTCACCGCGCCGGCCTCGCTCAAGCGCTTGGCGCGGCGGCGCAGGTCCTTCAGGCGGGCCCTGTGCGGGTGGCTGGCGAGGAAGGCGTCGTGGCTCGCGCGCCGGTCGAGCACCGGGCGCTCGAAGGCGGCCACCGTGGCCCGGCGCCAGCCGGCGCGGTCCATGGCGGCGACGAGCCCGGCACCGGCCGGCCCGTCGAGGGACAGCAGCGGCCAGCGCCAGGCGCGCCCGCCCGAGGCCGCGCCGAGGCCCGCGACGAGGGCGTCGAACACCGCATCCGGCCCGTCGGCGACGAGGGGCGCCGTCGCGGTGACGAAGGGCGAGAGGAAGGGCCGCGCGACGCGCCCGCCGAGGCCGCTGAGATCGCGCACCATCCGGTAGGGCAGGGCGGCCTCGAGCCGTCCCTCGCGGCGGACGGTGACGAAACGCAGGGCCTCGGCGCCGAGGCCCGCCCGCTGGTGCGCTTCGACGACGTGGCGCGCGTAATGCGGATGCGGCGCCCGCGCGCGGCCGAACAGGTCGTCCCATTCTTCGGGACGCGGCGCGTCGGACGGCCCGGCCTCGATCGCGGGGACGGGCGATGCGACCCGGATCATCGGGCGCCCATCGCGAAAAGGCCGGCCCAGACCGGGGTCGCGAGGCCGTGCACGCGCCGCGCCGCCAGCGCGAGGATGCCGGCCCGCAGGACCGTGGTCAGCGCCATCCCCAGCGCTGCCCCGATCACCCCGAGCGGCGGCACGAGGACGAGGCAGGCGCCGACCGCCACCGCCAGCATCGCCAGCGTGATGCCGGCGCAGAGCCGCTCGCCGCCGAGCATGGTCAACAGGTCCTCGCCCGGGCCGAACAGGCTCGCCGCGACGCTGCCGGCGGCCAGTACCGCGAGGATCGGGATGCTGTCGGAGAATTGCGGCCCGAACATCGCCAGCAGCAGCGGGCTCGCGGCGACGACCCCGAGCGCCACCAGGGCGGTGGCGGCCAACGTGCCGCGGCCCTGCAGGCGCACCAGCCAGGCGAGCGTGTCCCGGTCGCCGACCGCGTGCGCCGCGCTGAAGCGCTGCGCGGTGGCGGCGACGGCGGCGAAATGGACGAACACGACGAACTGCTGGATCCGCGTCGCGGCGAAGTACAGGCCGACGGCGGAGGGCGGCATCAGGAAGCCGAGCACGACGACGTCGACGAAGGTGAAGCCGGCATTGGCCAGGTCGATCAGCGCGATCGGCAGGCTGGCGCCGAGCCAGTGCCGCCAGCGGTAGCGGCGCGGGCCCCGGGGCAGCGTGCGCGCCATCCGCGCCAGCACCAGCCCGGCCTGGATCGCGACGGCGAGGATCGCGGCGGCGAGCATGCAGGCCATCGCCACCCAGGCCTCGGCCGGCGCGCCGAGCAGGATCGCGGCGACCATCGCGACCATCATCACGGTCTGGCGCAGCAGGTAGGGCGGCGCGATCGCCAGCACCGCCCAGTTCTGGCTGCGGGCGAGGCCTTCCAAGTAATCCTGGAGCGCGAACAGCGGCAATACGAGCGCCGCGACGAGGAGCGGCGCGCGGTAGGGCCCGGCGACCCAGCCCGGCCACAGCGTCAGCACCGCGGCTCCGAGCAGCGCGACGGCCAGGGCCGCACCGCCGATCGCGACGGCGCCGGCCACGAGGTAGCCGCGGGCGTGGTCGAGGTCGCCGCGGGCCTGGTCCACCGGCAGGAAGCGGCAGGCGCCCTGCGACAGGCCGAGCGTCACCGAATGGCCGATCATCGCGGTCCAGACCCAGACCGTGGCGAAGACGCCGTATTCCTGCCAGCCCATCATCCGGGCGGTGAGCACCTGCGCGCCGTAGGCGAAACCGGCCGAGGCGATGCGGATCGCGAACACGTCGAGGGCGGTGCGGGCCGGGCCGGTGGCGGCGATGCGCAGGCGGCGGACGGCCGAGCCGAGGGTCGCCGCCGCCATCTCCGCCTCCCTCGACCGCGCGGTTCCGCACCGCGCGGATCGGACCCGAGCCCTAACCCGGGCCCCGTTGCGGCGGGGTTAATGGGCCGGCGCCGTCACGGCCTGGGGGGCGCGACCGCCGCGCCCACGGTGCCGGACGTCTCGCGCGGCGGCGCGGCCGCGCTGCCGGTGGCGTCCGGCTGCTGCAGCGACAGCGTGATCGCCCGGCTGACATGCTCGGCCATGCAGCGCAGGCCGAGGTCGTTCAGCCGGAATTGCTGGCCGAGCATGTGGCCCTCGCCCTTGTCGCTGCGCCCGGCGAGGTAGCGCATCGCGTCGTAGCGCAGCACCAGCGGCACCTTCTCGCTCGTCGCCACGGTGCGCACCGACTGGACGATGCTGGTGTAGTACGCGTCGGCGGCGAGGCTGGCGGTGTAGAGCGGATCGACCAGGACCACGTCGATGTCGTGCGACTTGATCCACCTCACGGTCTCTGTGAGGGCGTCGGTGAAGGCGTCGAGCTCGACCCGGGCGAGGGCGTCGTGGGTGCCCACCTGCCAGATCACGAGGTCCGGCTCGACGTCGGCCACCATGCTGCGCAGGCGCTCCGCCGCGCCCGAGGCGATCTCGCCCTGGAGGCCGCGATACTCCATCACCACGTCGACGTTGGGCATCGCGCGCTCCAGCGCCGTCTCGAGCTTGACCGGGTAGGTCGCGGACGCGCCGGGCGCGGCATTGCCGCCGATGGCGAGCACCCGCACCGGGCGCTTCTTCAGGATCGCCGCCTTCACCGCCTCGAGCTGAGCCAGCGTGTAGAGCTGCGAGCCCGGCACGCGGCATTCGGGCGACAGGCTGGGATCGGCGGGCTCCGCCTCCTTGGCCGCGGCGCCGGAGGGCGGGGACACGATCATGGGAGCGCCGCTCGACCGGGGCGCGGCCTCGCGAGGGGCGTCCTGCGCATCCGCGGGGGCGCTCGCGATGAGGCCGAGGAGCAGGGCGGCGGCGATCCGGCGCATCGCGGCGGCCCTCACGACGCCACCCGGACTTTTCGGCCGCGCCATTCCACGAACCATGCGGTCGCGCCGAGGCCGACGATGCCGACGGCGAGCACGATCATGTCGACGATCAATCCGCCGCCGGTCCGAAAGCGCAGGAGCTGGCCGCCGAGGCTCAAGATCGATCCCATGGAGAACACGGCCAGGGAATTCCGGCCCAGGCTCGCAAGATACCCGACAATCAAGGGGATGCGGGGCGCGATGATACCGTAGACCGGGCCGAATGCGAGAAGGACGCCCACGAAATGTAACAGGCGCGCCGGCGTCAAGTAGGTCTTGTCGAAGCTGAACAGCAGTCGCGGGTCCGGCACCAGCATCGGATCGGGGCGGATCTCCAGCACCGAGAGCACGATCCCGAGGACGACGATCGCGATCCCGAGGGGGAACAGGCGGCGCGACCACAGCCGCAGCGTGCCCGAGGTGCGGTTCCAGTCCTGCAGGACGAAGCCGAGCACCAGGAGCAGCTGCCAGCACCACGGATCGAAGAACCAGTCGCCCTGTCCGGGCCAGGACGGCAGGTTCCATTCCTCGACGAGGCTGGCGAGGTAGAGGCCGGCCGAGAGCCCGAGGGCGAGGAGCCGGCTCTCCCGGGCGATCAGCACGAAGACCGGGGCGATCCCGAGCAGCACCACGTAGAGCGGCAGGATGTTGAAGAACCCGAGCTGGTGGGTGAGCAGCACCATGCCGACGACGGTCTGGATCGGGTCGGCGAAGAACCCGCCGGCATTGTGCCATTCGAGGATCAGCGGGTTGTCGAAGACCAGCGCGGTGCCGGCGATCATCGCCAGCGCGATCACCATCACGGCGAGCTGCGCCCGGTAGACCTCGATGGTGCGCGACAGGAGGCGCAGGACCGAGCGCAGGCGCGGCTCGGGCGTGCCGTCGCGGCCGCGGGTGGCGATGCCGATCGACCAGCCGGCCAGGAACACGAACAGCTCGGCCGCGTCCGAGATGCCGTACTGCGAGTAGGTGTAGCGCTCGAAGGTGTTGCCGGGGACGTGATTGATGAAGATCGTGACCAGGGCGAGCCCGCGCCAGAAATCGATCGCGTTCGGTTCCCGCATCGCGGTGTCGGCTCCGGAAGTTCGGCGTGCGGGTTCGTCCGCCGGCGGCGCGTCGCGACGCGGCGAAGGCCGGTCCTGATACGGCGGCGCAGGCCCGACTGCAAAGGTGCGCCGCAGACGCCCAGCCCCGCGGGTCGAACCGACACGCCGTCGCCCGCGTTACGCCGGGACAAGGAGCCGACGATGTCCAGAACCCACGGAATTTCCGCTTTCGCCCTCGCCGCCGCTGTGGCTGCGTCATGGTCGGGCCAAGCGCTCGCCCAGGCCCAGACGGGAACGGGCGGCGGGCCGACCACGACGATCACCGCGCCGAACACCTCGAGCGTCGGCCAGACCGTTCCGCGCCCGGGCGCCGCCGGCGAGGGTAGATTGGGCGACCGGGAGACGCGGACGGCCAACGAGAAGAAGGACGATCAGCTCATGCGCGGCATCTGCATCGGCTGCAGCAAGCAGTGACGGCGGCCCGGCGGTTCACTGAACCCGAGTTCACGCCGCCGGGTTCTCGCGTGCCAATCGCAATAGGTTCTGTCCGTAGGCGGTCTTCTTGAACAGCTCGCCGCGGGCGACGAGCTGCTCGTGGCCGATGAAGCCCTGCTCGAACGCGATCTCCTCCAGGCAGGCGACCTGCAGCCCCTGGCGGTGCTGGATCGTGCGCACGAACTCGGAGGCCTCGAGCAGGCTGTCGTGCGTGCCGGTGTCGAGCCAGGCGTAGCCGCGGGACATCTTCTCGACGTGGAGCTGGCCGCGCTCGAGATAGGCCTCGTTGACCGAGGTGATCTCGAGCTCGCCCCGCGCCGAGGGCATCACCGCGGCGGCGATGTCGAGCACCTGATTGTCGTAGAAGTACAGGCCGGTCACCGCCCAGGTCGATTCCGGCTCGGCCGGCTTCTCGACCAGCCGCAACGGCCGCCCGGCCGCGTCGAGCGTGACCACGCCGTAGGCCTGCGGGTTCTCGACGTGGTAGGCAAATACCGTCGCCCCCGCCTTGCGCTCGGCGGCGCGCGCTAGCAGCTCGGTCATGCCGGCGCCGAAGAACAGGTTGTCGCCGAGAATCAAGGCGACGGAATCGTCGCCGACGAACTCGCGGCCGATGAGGAAGGCCTGCGCCAGCCCCTCGGGCCTCGGCTGCACCGCGTAGGCGAAGCGCAGCCCGAACTGCTCGCCGGTGCCGAACAGGCGCTTGTAGTTGTCGAGGTGCTCGGGGCTCGAGATGATCAGGATCTCGCGGATGCCGGCCAGCATCAGCACCGAGACCGGGTAGTAGATCATCGGCTTGTCGTAGACCGGCAGCAGCTGCTTGTTGATCGACAGCGTCGCCGGATGCAGCCGCGTGCCGGAGCCGCCGGCCAGGATGATGCCCTTCATCGGAAGGCCTCCGTTGTGACCGGCCCGATCAGCCGGTCGAGAATGGTGTCGAGAGCTTGTTGCCACGGCCGCATCGCGATGCCGTAGGCGGCGTTCAGGCTCTCGGTCGAGAGCGCCGAGTTCGCCGGCCGCCGGGCCGGGGTCGGGTAGGCGCTGGTGGGGATGCCCGCGACCGGCACCGAGCGGCCGCCGCGGCGGGCGCTGCCGGCGACGATGGCTTGCGCAAAACCGTGCCAGGTGGTCGTCCCGGCGTTGACGCAGTGGAAGGTGCCGGTCGGCGCCCCCGCGTCGCCCGCCATCCGCAGGGCGACGGCGGCCAGCGCCGCGGCGAGGTCGGCCGCCGAGGTCGGGCAGCCGTGCTGGTCGTCGACCACGATGAGCCGGTCGCGCTCGGCGGACAGCCGCAGCATCGTCTTCACGAAGTTGCCCCGGTGCGGGCTCACCACCCAGGCGGTGCGCAGGATCGCGTGGCGCGGGTTGCCGGCCCGCACCGCCAGCTCGCCCCCGGCCTTGCTCGCGCCGTAGACGCTGCGCGGCGCGATCGGGTCGTCGGGCCGGTAGGCGCCGTCGCGCGTGCCGTCGAAGACGTAGTCGGTCGAGACCTGCACCAGCGGGACGGCGTGGCGCGCGGTCTCGGCGGCGAGGATCGCCGGCGCCAGCGCGTTGAGGCGCCAGGCGGCCACCGGCTCGGCCTCGGCCCTGTCGACCGCGGTGTAGGCGGCCGTGTTGATCACCGCGCCCCAGGGGCGCTCCGCCATCCGGGCCGCCACCGCCTCCGCATCGGTGATGTCGAGGGCGGCGCGGTCGGGCGCGTGGACCCGGACGCCGTCCGGCCAGGCGTAGGCCTGCAGCTCGGTGCCGACCTGGCCGGCGCCGCCGAGAACGAGGATGTCCATTCAGGCGCCGCCCGTCGCGGCGGGCGCGGCCGGGGCGAGGCCGAGGCGCTCGCCGGCGTAGCGGCCCTCGCGGATCGGGCGCCACCAGGCCGCGTTGTCGAGGTACCAGCGCACGGTCTCCTCCAGCGCCTGCTCGAAGGTCTTGGACGGCGCCCAGCCGATCTCG
>NZ_JAKSYF010000010.1:0-2151 GCF_022829745.1 Methylobacterium sp. E-016 | reverse complement strand
GGCGCTCTTCTCGCCGTGAGCCGCGCCGGTCAGGCCGCCCACCTCCAGCTCCATCAGTCGCTCGGCTGCAAAACCGCTCATCTCGCGCAGCAGATCGGCGTCGGCACTCTTCTCCCTCAGCCCGAGCAGGACTATGATCTCGTCGGTCATCGAGGGTCTCTCGGGTTCTGGGTTGGTCATCGCCACCATCCCCTTCCCGGCACCCGCCGCTGACCACCCCTCAGATACACCACCGCCTGGGACACGACCGCTCCCGGACTCCAGATCGAGCTTTGTTGGCAGGGTCGCCCACCGCTTGTCGGGTGCCTTTTTGAGGCTTCCGAGCCCCTGAATTCACAGGGTATAAAACATCAGTAGACGTGTGCTTCGCGGATTTGCACCCTCCCTTCTGAAGCGGTAGGCCCGGTGCCGCAGATGCTAGGGGCGAGCTGCGTGCCAGCCTCAGCCAGGCCGTCCACTCGACCGACACGATGCGGACCACGTTCGTGTCGTTGCGGAAGCCAGCCACGCGCCGTTCCTCGACCGTCACCATCCCGAGCTTGCGGGCCTCCCGGACGGCGTTGCGCACAGTAGTCTCGGCCACGCCGACGATCGCTGCGAGATGCCCGACCGCGAGCCGGCAGTCGCCTTGGCGGGCAGTCTCGGCCGCGACGAGAGAGAGCACCGCTTGCTCCGCCAGGGTGAACCGTGCCGCAAGCCCCGGAGGAAGCCGTCCAGAGGCAGCCCAGCGGCGACGGCGGGCCATTGAGGCATCTGTGCGCGGACGGGAGCCTCGACGGCCTCGGCGGGGCTCTGCTGAGGCGGTGCTCGGTTCCGGGGTCACCCCTTGTCCTAGCGCAGCCTGTCGCGCCTCGATCAGCCCGGATAGCGCTTCGGCCTCAGCCTCGGACAGGTGCCCTTCCCCGAACGCCTTCCACAGCGCGGACGCGACGGCCGGCAGCGCGGCGCGCGGAGCCGCCTCCGCCTGCCTGCGGATCTCATAGGCATAGTTCATTGAACCCGGTCCCTCACGGGCCGCGGCTAGAGTCCAGGCAAAGCCTTCCCGTTGACGGAAACACGTTCCGTCTTGACTCCCGAGGGAGGTCATGGCTTGTGGGGAGCAGTCACGCGGCCCCACCAGGCCCCAGGTTTTCAGCAGCCTCTTCCTTGCCGGGAAGAGGCTGTTGGCTTTTCAGGGTCTATTTCGCGGCGATCTCTCCTGATGCCGGCTCACGACTCGCCATGGGGCGCGCCATAGCCGGACATGGCATGTCGGCCGGCAGGTACGGCTAAGTCAACGTCGGGAATGTCAGGCGGTGGGGTTGTCGTCCCTGGCGAGATGCGCTTCCTGCGCCGCCATGATCCGATCCGAACTGGTCCAGCGCCTCGGCGCTGCGAACCCGCAACTCTATGCGAAGGACTGCGAGGCCGTGGTCGATGCCATCCTGGGCCGGCTCGCGGACGCCATCGTGGCCGGCGATCGTGTCGAGCTGCGCGGGTTCGGCTCCTTCACCATCGTGGAGACGCGGGCGCGAATGGGCCGCAACCCAAGATCCGGTGCGCCCGTCTCCGTCGAGGCGAAATCGAAGCTGGTCTTCAAGGCCGGGAAGGGGATGCGGGACCGGCTGAACCCGCAGTCCGGCACAAGCGTAAGTGAGCCGCGCCGAGTTTAAGAGACGACGCTTAGACCTGAATGCTGCCGGCTAGATCCGAGCGCGCGTATCTGCCCCGTTCGCCGGATGCGGACGGGATAGCCCTTCCACCCCTTTGATATCCGGGTAAGCTCGCGGTCCCGTTCGGATTTTACATACACAAACAGGACCGGCCCCTCAACGAGGGCGCCAACGCCGACAGAGATGTACCAGGGGTGCTGCCGCAGTTCGGCATCTAGCACTACCTGGGCACTTTACGGGGTCGTGCTGCGTTGTCTGCTCGAGGAGGGCTCGGGCAGACACCCCAGCACCACCCCCTAACGCGCCCAGGTAGTGCTAGATGTCGAACTGTGGCAGCACCCCTGGTACATCTCTGTCGGCGTTTTCGCCCTGGTGGGGGAGCGCGTCCTGGTTGTGTCTGGAAAATCCGAACGGGTCCGCTAGCTTGACTGGATCTCACAGTGGTGGAATGCCTAGCCCCTCCGGATCCGCCGAACGGGGACGATACTCTCGTTCGTAT
>NZ_JAKSYF010000202.1:0-49603 GCF_022829745.1 Methylobacterium sp. E-016 | reverse complement strand
CCGAATGGGCGCGCAAGCCCGTCTCCGCCGGCGAGCGCTAGCGCCTTCTCGAGCGCGCCGCATGCCGGCTCGCGTGGACGCGTCCCGCCCGGCGGAGCCTGACACCCTCCCGCAAAGGAAAAGCGGCGGGCGGGATTCTCGGCGCCGGACGGTGTAGAGGAGGCGCGCGGGCGATCCTGATCGGCCGCGAGCCTCCGGCCCGTCAGCCGCGGGCGAGGTGACGAGAACGGAGTCCAAGACCATGTCGCAGGTCGTGCAGTCGCGGCGCGTGATGGCGGTGGATCTCGCCAAGCGGAAGGCCGAAGGCGCCAAGATCATCGCGCTGACCGCCTACCACGCCCACACCGCCAGCATCCTCGATCCGTATTGCGACTTCATCCTCGTCGGCGACTCGCTCGGCATGGTGATGCACGGCCTCGAATCGACCCTGCCGGTCACGCTGGAGATGATGATCCTCCAGGCCCAGGCGGTGATCCGCGGCACCTCGCGGGCGCTGGTGGTGGTCGACATGCCGTTCGGGTCCTACGAGGCGTCGCGCGAGCAGGCGTTCATGAACGCCGCGCGGGTGCTGAAGGAGACCGGGGCCGGCGCGATCAAGATGGAAGGCGGCGCCCGCTTCGCCGACACCGTCGCGTTCCTGACCCAGCGCGGCATCCCGGTGATGGGCCATATCGGCCTGACGCCGCAATCCGTGAACACCATGGGCGGTTTTCGCGTCCAGGGCCGCGGCCCGGACGGCGAGCGCATCCTGATGGAGGATGCCCGCGCGATCAGCGAGGCCGGCGCCTTCGCGATCGTGCTGGAAGGCATCGTCGAACCGGTGGCCAACGCCATCGCCCGGTCGCCGGCCGTGACCGCGCCGACGATCGGCATCGGCGCCTCTGCGGCCTGCGACGGCCAGATCCTGGTGCTCGAGGACATGCTCGGCCTGAGCGACCGGGAGCCGAAATTCGTGAAGAGCTTCGGCTCGCTGCGTGCCCACATCGAGGAGGCGGTGCGTACCTACGCCGACGAGGTCCGGTCCGGGCGCTTCCCCGCCGAGGATCACACCTACGGGCCGCGTTGAGGGCCGGTTCACCCTGTTCGGGACGAAAACCCTCGATCGCGCATACCGGGCGATCGATCGGGCGTGGTCGTGCGTTACCCTCCCGATCATTCGGAGACGGCATGGACGCGCGCTGCATCACCCTGAACAACGAGGCGGTCCGCATCGGATCGGAGCGGCTGCTCAGCCACCTCCGCAGCGAGGGCCTGAATTACGACCTCTGGGTCACCGGCACTGATTGCGGGAGCACGGTGCACCTGCGAGTCGACGACCTCACCGACAGCCTGGACAGCCGGATCCGAGCGGTGCTGGTCGGAACCGCCACGACGCTGGACCTCGCGACCCGGCCCCACGCGTAAGGCGCGACGCCGTCGATTGACGCATCCCGGTCGATCCCCGACAAGGCGGCCGCCCGACGCTCGGTCCGAGCGGCGCGGCATCCCCCCGCCGCGCCGCCCCGGCCGATGCTGTTCAACTCCTTCGTCTTCCTCCTCGCGTTCCTGCCCGCGGCGCTCGCGCTGCACGCCCTCGTCGAGCGCCATCGGCCGGGCCTGCGGCTGCCGCTGCTCGTCCTGCTATCGTTCGTGTTCTATGGCTGGTGGGACGTGCGATTCGTGCCCCTGCTGCTCGGCTCGATCCTGGCGAACTGGCTCGTCGCCCGCGCCTTCGTCAGGGCGCCAACCCGCTGGCTGATCCCGGGTGCGATCGCGGCGAACCTCGTCATCCTGGCGCTGTTCAAGTACCTCGATTTCTTCGCCGACCTCGCCGGCCTGATCCCGGGGATCGAGGCGCCGCGGCTCGGCTGGGTGCTGCCGCTCGGGATCTCGTTCTTCACCTTTCACCACATCATGTACCTGACCGACCTTCGGGCCGGCCGCGCGCCGGCCTTCGGGCTGACCAAGTACGCGCTCTACATCGCCTTCTTCCCGCAGGTTCTCGCCGGCCCGCTCGTGCGCTGGAGCGAGATCATGCACCAGTTCGACGAGCGCCCCTATGCGCGCCCGGATGCGGCGGAGCGGATCGGCCGCGGGCTGATGCTGGTCACCGTCGGCCTGTCGAAGAAGGTCTTCTTCGGCGATCCGCTGGCGGGCTACGTCAACCCGGTGTTCCAGGCCGCCGCCGCCGGCAAGGCGGTGACGACCGCCGAGGCGTGGCAGGCCACCCTCGGGTTCACCTTCCAGATCTACTTCGACTTCTCGGGCTACACCGACATGGCGCTGGGCATCGCGCTGCTGTTCGGGCTCGTGCTGCCGCAGAACTTCGACGTGCCGTACCGGTCGGCGTCGCTGCGCGACTTCTGGCAGCGCTGGCACATGACGCTGTCGCGGTTCCTGCGCGACTACCTCTACATTCCGTTCGGCGGCAACCGCCGCGGCCTCGCCATCCAGGTCGCGGCCCTGTTCGCGACGATGACGCTCGGCGGCCTCTGGCACGGGGCCGGGCTGACCTTCGTCGCCTGGGGAGCGCTGCACGGGGCCGGCCTCGGGGCGGGCATCCTGTTCCGCCGGGCGAACCTTCGGATGCCGATGGTCCTCGGCTGGGCGCTGACGTTCCTGTTCGTGGTGCTGACCTGGGTGCTGTTCCGCGCCACCAGCTTCGAGGCGGCGCTGATCGTGTTCAAGGGGCTGGCCGGCTTCGGTCCGTCCGGCACCGGCTTCAAGTGGCGGACCATCGCCGTCGCCGCGGCCGTGGCGACGGTCGGGCCGAGCGCCTGGGCCGCGGTCCACCGCATGCCGCCGACCCGGCTCATCGCCGCCGCCTTCGCGCTGCTGTTCGTCGTCGTGCTCCTGAAGATCGGCGACGACGGCAATTACGACTTCATCTATTTCCAGTTCTGAGCCGATGCGGACCCCGTCGCCCGACACGGCCTGGCACGATTTCGCCCGTACCGCCGTGCTGACGGCGATCGGGCTCCTGTACGGCTACCTCGCCCTCGCGATCGCGATCGATCCCTACGACAGCGGGCGCTCCACGCTGTTCTCCGTCGGCGGCGTCCGGCCCCAGGGGCCGCGCACCGCGCTCGCGGTCCGCGGGCGCGACCCGGTCTTCACGGGGGCCGTCATCGGCAATTCGCACATCCAGCTCGTCGAGCCGGCCAGCCTCTCGGCCGCCACCGGCATTCCGTTCGTGCAACTCTCCGTGCCGGCGACGGGCCCGGGCGAGCAGCTGCTGGTTCTCGACTGGTACCTGCGCCATCATCCGAAACCCGCCGCCTTGGTGATGGCGGCCGACGACTTCTGGTGCACCGACGATCCGGCGCTGCCGCCCGGCAAACCGTTCCCCTTCTGGCTCCTGGAACGCGACCCCGTCGCCTACGCCTTCGGCCTGCTGCGCTTCAACGTGGCCCAGGAGGTCGTCGGCCGGATCGGGTGGCTGCTGCGCAGGAAGCGGCCGATGGCCCGCGCCGACGGGTGGTGGGATTACGAGCCGGATTATCTCAAGCTCGGGTTCGGCGGCGGCGACCGGCGCGCTCCGAGCGCGGGGCCGCCCGTGCCGGACATCCCCGATCCGCACAAGGCCGGCCGATTCCCCGCGGCCGCGCGCCTGACCGCGATGCTCGCTCGCGTCCCACCCGCGACCCCCGTCGTGCTGGTGTTTCCGCCGATCCATGCCTCGGCCCTGCCGCGCCCGGGGACCGCCCGCGCGGCGGCCGAGCAGGCCTGCAAGGCCGCCATCGCGGCGGCGGTCGCGACCCATCCGCTCGGCAGCGTGCTCGACGAGCGCCGCGACACGCCCGAAACGCACGAGGATGCGCAGTTCTTCGACCAGAGCCATTACCGGCACCCGATCGCCCGGGCGCTCACCGATGCCGTCGCCGCGGCGATCGTCCGCCTCCGCGGTCCGTCGGCAATCCACGATTGAGCAAACCAATCTCCGTCGCACGCGCGCGACCGTGGCACCTTTGCCGCATCAATTGGCGCAGCGTGTGCAAGCACCGCAGCTTGAACGCGGGTGCGTTGTAGCAGCAATCCACCTCGACTATACGGCAGGCAATTATCGCCGCGGACCGGCCGTACGGGACTATGGAAGGGCGACGAATGGCGAAGGTGACGCTGGAGGACGGCTACGTTCCGTCCGACGACGAGCCCTTCATGAACGAGCGTCAGCGCGAGTATTTTCGGCGCAAGCTGCTCGGCTGGAAGAGCGACATCCTGCGCGAGGCGCAGGACACCCTGGTTGCGCTGCAGAGCGAGAACGAGAACCACCCCGACCTCGCCGACCGCGCCTCGTCGGAGACCGACCGGGCGATCGAGCTGCGGGCCCGCGACCGGCAGCGCAAGCTCACCGGCAAGATCGATGCGGCCTTGGCGCGGATCGAGGACCGCTCCTACGGCTATTGCGAGGAGACCGGCGAGCCGATCTCGCTGCGCCGGCTCGATGCCCGGCCGATCGCGACCCTGTCGTTGGAGGCGCAGGAGCGCCACGAGCGCCGCGAGCGCGTCTACCGCGACGACTGAATTCTCTCGCGGTGCAGCATGCGGTTTTTCAGTAACCGGACGGTCTCGACTGTGCCGTAGCCCTGAAAATCGCAAGCTGAGCCGCGGGAACCGCCGGGCTTGACCGTGCTTTACCCGATCACATCATCGGAGGCACGTCCATGGACAACGATGTTCTGATTCCGGTCCTCGCCATCGGAACGATCGTGGTCGCGACGGTGATCGCGGTCTGGCAGCGGACGCGCGTCGCGAAGATCAAGCACGATCCCACCCGCTCTGCGGTGATCTCGGGGCACGGCGAGGCGCCGCGCCCCAACCGGCCCGGCACCGAGCACACCTGATCGGAGCGTTCGGCCCTGATCAGAACGGCAGCAGGATGTCGACGATCTGCTGGCCGTAACGCGGCTGCTGCACGTCGGTGATCTGACCGCGGCCGCCATAGGCGATGCGCGCCTGGGCGATCTTGGTCGATTCGATGGTGTTGTCCGACTCGATGTCCTCCGGGCGGACCACGCCGGCCACGATCAGCTCGCGCACCTCGAAGTTGATCCGGATCTCCTGCTTGCCCTCGACCACCAGGTTCCCGTTGGGCAGGACCTGCGTCACGATCGCGGCGACGTTGGTCGACACGGTCTCGTTGCGCTGGACCGAGCCGACGCCGTCGTTCGAGGAGCTCGACGTGGCGGCGAGCAGCTTGTCGGGCGAGACGCCGGCGGCGAGCACGGCGGCGTTCTTCTCCAGGCCGCCGGCATTCGGCAAGCCGAAATTCTCGGTGTTGCTGCGCGAGCGCTTGGTCTCGTTCGAGATGTTGGCCTGATCCGTGACGTTAACCTTCACCGTGACGAGGTCGCCGATCCGCGCGGCGCGCTGGTCCTTGAAGAAGGCACGCGAGCCGGTGCGCCAGAGCGAGTTCGGCGCATACGAGACCGGCTGCACGTCGGGCATCGGCAGGCGGACCGGCTTGTAGCCGGCCTGCGCCGTCGGATCCTCGATCGCCGACAGGTTGGGCTGCGCGCCGACCTGGGACAGGCGGTCCATGGTGTTGCAGGCGCCGAGCCCGGCGCAGGCGACCAGCGCCGCGGCGAGGGGCAGGGCGCGGCGCGGGGAGCGCGAAGGATGACGCATCGGATCGTCTCTGCCTGATCTTGATGGGTGCGGTCAGCGAAGCGTGGTCGGCGGCTCGGCGCTCGCCTGCCGCTGCAGCGGGGCCGGGCCGACCGAGACGCGGCCCGGGCCGATCACGATCGCCTGGAGAACCTTCTTCGAGGCGATGTTGACGACGTTGACCGTCGCGCCCAGCCGTCCGGCATCGGTGGCCTGGCCGCGCATCGCCAGGCTGATGCCGGGGGATTCGTAGACGATGGTCACCGCCTCGCCGCGGGCGACGAGTTCCGGCGGGGCGGTATCGCCGGTGCGGAGGATCGCGCCCTGGCTCAGCGTGCGCTGCGCGACCTCGCCGACCAGCGTCGCGCCCGAGGCCAGCGCGTCCGGCGGCGAGCCCTCCCGCGGGCGGCGCTCGATCGTCAGGTCGGCGGCGGTGACCGGCTCGCCGCGGTTGAGGGTGCGGCTGACGATGGCGACGTCGCGCATCTCGATCACCACGCCGGAGACCCGCAGCGAGGCCTGGCGCTCGCCGAGCGTCATCAACCCGCCGACGCGGCGCGAGCGCGGATCGTAGTTGAGATCGAGGGCGACGACCTGGCCGTCGAGATCGACCGGCGCCAGCAGCATCGGCCCGTCCCCGTCGAGGCGCACGCTCACCGATTTCGCGTCGACCCCGTAAGCGGTCTCGAGCGCGCGGCGCAGCGCCGCCTCGATCTCCTGGGCCCCGACTCGGCGCGCGGCGCGCTGCACCGCGACCTGGAGCCGGCCGCCCGTCTCGACGGCGCCGAGGTTGAGGGCGGCGACCGCCTCGAGGATGCGGCGGGCCTGGATCGTGCCGGTGGCGCCGAGCGCGGGCGCCCGGAACAGCGGGCGCTTGGCCGCCGAGCTCGGCGCGCCTTCGACGAGATCCTCGAGGGTGAGCACGTCGCCGCGCGCGGTGACGTCGCCGCGCAGGCGCATCGCCTCGTCGGCGAACGCCGGCAGCGTGTAGGCGCCGAGAACGGCCAGCGCGAGGAAGGCGAAGGCCGCGCGCAACAGCACGGCGACGCCGAGCGGGGCGGTGCGCAGGCCGGCGGAACGCGTGATCGGCCGCAGCTCGGCCTCCTGGCGCGGTTCGTCGTAGGCGGGGGAATGGAACATGACCGTCGGGCTCCGGGCGGCGCTAGCTGCGGAACATCTGCGAGGTGGTGGAGAGCATCTGGTCGGCGGCGGTGACGACCTTCGAGTTCATCTCGTAGGCGCGCTGCGCGGCGATCAGCGACGAGATCTCGGTGACGGCGTTGACGTTCGCCTCTTCCAGGTACGATTGCTGGAGGTTGCCGAAGCCCTCGCCGCCGGGCAGCCCACTGACCGCCGGACCCGAGGCCGCGGTCTCGATGAACAGGTTGTCGCCGATCGATTCGAGGCCGGTCTTGTTGACGAAGCGGGCGAGCTGGAACTGGCCGAGCGATTGCGGTGCGGTCTGCCCGGGCAGCGTCGCCTGCACCGCGCCGGTGGCGCTGATGGTGACGGCGGTGGCGGTGTTCGGCACGGTGATGCCGGGATCGACGAGGTAGCCGTCCCGGGTGACGAGCTGCCCCTGCGCCGACAGGTCGAAGGAGCCGTCGCGGCTGTAGGCGGTGCGTCCGTCCGGCATCGTCACGCGGAAGAAGCCCTCGCCGCGGATCGCGACGTCGTAATCCTTCTCCGTCGAGGTCAGCGTGCCCTGCGACATGATGCGGGCGGTCGACACCGTCTTCACGCCCGAGCCGATGGCGAGGCCGGCCGGGAGCTGCGTGTTCTGGTCCGAGGTCGAGGCGCCGGCGCGGCGCAGGTTCTGGTAGAGCAGATCCTGGAAATGCGGCTGCTGGCGCTTGTAGCCGGTGGTGCGAAGGTTGGCGATGTTGTTCGAGATGACCTGGACGTTGAGTTCCTGGGCCGCCATGCCGGTGGCGGCGGCGTAGAGCGCGCGCATCGTCTAGCTCCCGCTCAGGCGACGTCGGCGAGTCGGCGGATCGCCGTGCCCCGCAGATCGTCGAGCCGCGTGATCACGCTGGAGACCATGGCGTAGGTCCGGTTCACGTCCATCAGCCGGGTCATCTCGAGCACCGGGCGCACGTTGGACTTCTCCAGCGCACCCGATTCGAGGCGCCCCCTGATCCCCGCGGGCTGCGGCTGCGCGCTCGATTCGTAGAGGTTGGCGCCGGCATTGGTCAGGGTCTGCGGGTTGGCGAAGGTCACGAGCCGCACCTTCCCGCGCACGCCGAGATTGGTGGAGACCGTGCCGTCGGGGCCGATCGAGAGCCCGGTCTCCTGCGGGTTGACGGTGATCGGGCCGCCCTCGCCCTGCACCGCGTAGCCGTCGCTGGTGACGAGGGTGCCCTGCGCGTTCACCTCGAAGGCGCCGTTGCGGGTGAAGCGCACGCCCTGCGGCGTCTGCACCGAGAAGAACGCCTCGCCCTGGATCGCCACGTGGGTCGGGTTGCCGTCGGGCTCGATCGCGCCCTGGCCGAGGTCGAGCGCGGTGCCCTGGTCGATGACGTAGGAGAGGCGGCGATCCGAGCCGGCGAAGGTGTCCGCGCTCGCCGTCGGCATCAGGTATTCCTGGAAGCGCGTCGAACGGCCCTTGAAGCCGGTGGTCGAGACGTTGGCCATGTTGTTGGCGATGACGTCGAGCTCGCGCTGAAGCGCCATTTGGCTCGACACGCCGACGAGGAGGGCATTCTGCATCGTGGACTCGATCCGTCGTGCCGCGGTGGCGGCGAGGGGATATCCGCATCCCCTGTGCCAATGTGCGAAAACTGATTTTCGTGTTTTAAGGCAACGGCTTGGCTGCGCTATCGCGGGTCGGCCGGAACGACCGGATCGGTCCGGCGGCAAAGCCGACCCGGCAGATTGTGCCGGCTTAACGGCGCGTTAACCCTGCGGGCCGATACCGGAGCCTCGAAGGGGCGCGCACCCGATAGGCGTGGGCCCGGATGCTCACCCGACGGATCGCGGACCACCGCTCATGGCCAAGAAGCCCAAGAAAGCGGATGCCGCCGAGGGTGCCGGCGGCGAGGCCGCAGCCCCGAAGAGCAAGAAGAAGCTCATCATCATCGTCGCGGCCGCCGTGCTCCTCCTCGGCGGGGGAGGGGGCGCGTTCGTGATGAAGAAGCGCGCCGCCGCCGAGGCCGAGGCCGAGCACGCCGCCGAGGTCGCCGAGGTGAAGAAGCCGTCCATCTTCCTCGACGTCCGCGAGATGGTGATGAACCTCAGCCCCGAGGCCGGCGTCGAAAAGGCCAAGTTCGCCAAGGTCCGCATCGCCCTCGAGCTCAAGGACGCGAAGGTCGAGAGCGAGGTGAAGCCGCTGATGCCGCGGGTCGAGGACGCGCTGCAGATCTACATGCGCGACCTGCGCGGCAGCGACCTCTCCGGATCGCTCGGCCTGTATCGCCTCCGCGAGGAGCTGCTGAAGCGGGTCAACGTCGCGGTCTATCCCGCCCGCGTCGAGGCGGTGCTCTTCAAGGACGTGATCGTCCAGTAGCGACCGGCCGCAAACCCGAGCCCGACCGCGCCCCTCTGCAACCGAGCCCCTCATGGAACCCGACGACCCGAACGTGGAGGACGACTGGTCGGCAGCCCTGATCGAGCAGGGCGCCGAGGGCGGGGACGCGTCGCTCGCCGACGAGTGGGGCGCCGCGCTCGCGGAGCAGGGCACCACCCGCAACGCCAGCGACGTCGCCGCCGAGTGGGCGACGATGATCGAGGACGGGGAGAGCGACAACCTTCCCGAGCTCGCCGGCAACGACCGCATCCTCAGCCAGGACGAGATCGACGACGTCGTCGGCTTCTCGCTGCGCGAGCTGTCGGCCTCGGGCGCCGGCGGCGTCCGCGCCATCGTCGATTCGGGCGTCGTCCAGTACGAACGCCTGCCGATGCTGGAGATCGTCTTCGACCGGATGATCCGGTTGCTGTCGACCTCGCTGCGCAACTTCTTCCAGGACAACGTCGAGGTCACCCTCGACAACATCACCTCGGTCCGCTTCGGCGACTACCTCAACGCCATCCCGCTGCCGACCCTGCTCGGGGTGTTCAAGGCCGACGCCTGGGAGAATTCCGGGCTGGTCACGGTCGAGTCGAACCTCGCCTACTCGACGCTCGACCTGCTGCTCGGGGGCAAGCGCGGCGGCTCGTCGAGCCGCCTCGACGGGCGTCCCTTCACCACCATCGAGATGCAGCTGGTCCGGCGCCTGGTCGAGATCATCCTCGGCGACCTCGAGCTGTCGTTCCAGCCGCTGTCGCCGGTGCGGTTCGCGATCGACCGGATCGAGACCAACCCGCGCTTCGCCACCATCACCCGGCCGGCCAACGCGGCGATCCTGATCTCGCTCCGCCTCGACATGGACGGGCGCGGCGGCCTGCTGCAGATCCTGTTCCCCTACGCCACCATCGAGCCGATCCGTGAACTGCTCATGCAGAGCTTCATGGGCGAGAAGCTCGGCCGCGACCACGTCTGGGAAGGGCACCTCGCCACCGAGATCTGGCAGGCGGACATGACGATGGAGGCGGTGCTCCACGAGATGACGCTGCCGCTGAAGCGCGTCATGGCGCTGAAGGTCGGCGACACGCTGATGTTCGACGCCAAGCCGAGCGACCTCATCACGGTCCGCTGCGGCGAGTGGGCGCTGACGCAGGGGCGGATCGGGCGCGTCGACGACAGCATCGCCGTGCAGGTGACGCGGCCGCTGCGGCGCTCGCGCACCACGCTCCAGGCCTACGAGGCCTCGATGAACAACCGAAGCGACACCTGAGCGATGGATTTTCGGTCATGAGCCTCCTCGTCACGCTCGCCGCAGACGGCCTCGTCGCCGTCTTGCTCGTCGCCACCATCGTGTCGTCGATCAAGCTGTCGCGCCGCATCGCGCAGCTGAAGGGCGACGAGGCCGCCCTGCGCCAGACCATCGGCGACCTGATGGTCGCCACCTCGACCGCCGAGCGCGCCATCGCCGGCCTGCGCAGCACGCTGGACGAGTGCGACCGCACGCTGGCGGAACGCCTCGGCACCGCCGAGCGCTACGCCGCCGACATCGCCGCGCAGGTCGAGGCCGGCGAGGGCGTGATCGCGCGCATCGGGGCGATCGTCACGCAGATGCGCGGCGCCGCGCCTCGGCCCGTCGCGCCCGAGCCGGCCGTGCAGCGCCCGACGATGCGCGTCGCGAGCGAGACGCCGGCCTCCGACGGCCCGAACGGCGAGCGCCTCGGCGCCGCCGCCGCCGCCGCCCTCGCGATGACCGAGCGCGCCCTCCACAGGGTGCGGAGCCGCGCCGCATGAGTGCTGGGCCTCCCGCCCGGACCGACCCCGCCCGAACCGCGCTCGCGGCCGCCGAAGGCGCGCGCGCGGCCAAGGTCGTCCGGGGCGCCAACAATGCGAAGGCCCTGACCGCCCTGGCGCGCGCGCGCATGCGCGCGATCCGTCCGTTGCGCCTGCGGATGATCGATGCGGTCACGCTCGCCGCCGCCGGGCTGTTGGTGCTGAAGCTCATCGCGATGTCGGTCGAGACGCCGCAGGTCGACACCGAATTGCCGGCCCTCGCCCAGGTGCTCGCCAAGGCCCGCGCCGGCTACGAGCTGGCCGACCCCGCCACCACCGGATCGGTGACGCCCAAGGACGAGACGAAGGCGGATGCCAAGAAGCCCGAGCCGCCGCCCCAGGCTCAGCCGCCGATGCCCGAGCCGGTCTCGCCGAGCGAGCGCGCACTGCTGGAGAAGCTCGGCGCCCGGCGCGACGCGCTCAAGCAGAAGAGCGACGAGCTGGAGCTGCGCGAGAAGATGCTCGGCGAGGCCGAGCGCAAGCTCGAGACCGGGCTCGGCGACCTCAAGCAGGCCGAGGACAAGGTCGACACATCCGGCAAGGCCAAGGCCGAGGCCGAGAAGGCCGGCCTGAAGAACCTCGTGACGATGTACGAGACGATGAAGCCGAAGGAGGCCGCCCGGGTCTTCGACCGTCTCGGCCAGGACGTCCTGGTATCGCTGGTGCTGGCGATGAATCCGCGCAAGATGGCGGAGGTGCTGGCCGTGATGCAGCCGGATGCCGCCGAGAAGCTGACCGTGGCCCTGGCCAATCGCGCCCGCGGCGTCGCCGGCCCGCAGGCCGCGGCCGGCGGAAGCCTCGGCCCGAACGAGCTGCCGGCGATCGAGCCGGGCAGCCGCTGAGCCGCCCGGCTACGCTTCCGTTGCGCCACCCGGGTACGCGGCCGTGCCGCCCCGGCCGGCTCGGTCGCGCTCAGGCGGCGCGTCGTCGTCCGTCCGCCGCGCCCGCCGTGCCGAGATCCGCCGGGGCATCGAGGACGCCCGACGCCCGCACCAATCCTTCGGCGCCGGTGAGCGCGCCCGCCCGCAATTCGAGGCCGAGGAAGCGTTCGCGCGCGAACGGGCCGGGCAGCGTGAGGCCGGCCGCCAGCGCCCCCGAGAAGCCGAAGCGGTCGTAGTAGGGCGCATCGCCCACAAGCAGCACGGCGCCGTGCCCGAGGGATTCGGCCCGGCCGAGGGCGGCATGCATCATGACCCGGCCGAGGCCCTGGCGCTGCAGCGCCGGGTCGACGGCGAGCGGCCCGAGAAGCAGGGCCGGCCGGGCGCCGGCCTCGACGGTCCAGAGCCGCAGCGTCCCGATCAGGCGCCCGTGGCGGGTCGCCGAGAAGGCGAGGCCGCGGGCGGGCAGGCGGCCTTCCCGCAGGCGCTCCGAAGTCTTCGCGCGGCGGTTCGCGCCGAAGCAGGCGTCGAGCAGGCGCTCGCGCGCCGCGACGTCGAGATGATGCTCCGCCCGGATCTGGATCATGACCGTAACCGCCCCGTCATGGCGTGACGCTCGAGGATCCGCGCATCCCCGCCGGCGACCGGATGAGAGCCGGCCGATCGGGATGCGCGGTCTGGGTTCAGATGCCGTAACGACCCGCGGCCGCCGAAGGTGCGGATCGGGTCAGATCACGATCTGTTGCAGCGGCGGGAAACCGTTGAAGGCGACCGCGGCGTAGGTCGTGGTGTAGGCGCCGGTGCCCTCGATCAGCACCTTGTCGCCGATGGAGAGGGAGACCGGCAGCGGGTAGTGATCGCGCTCGTAGAGCACGTCCATCGAGTCGCAGGTCGGGCCGGCCAGCACGCACGGCGCCATCCGGTCGCCGTCATGCGCAGTGCGGACGGGATAGCGGATCGACTCGTCCATGGTCTCGGCCAGCCCCCCGAACTTGCCGATGTCGAGGTAGACCCAGCGCACCTCGTCCTCCGCGGCCGACTTCTTCGAGATCAGCACGACCTCGGCCTCGATCAGGCCGGCGTTGCCGACCATGCCGCGGCCCGGCTCGATGATCGTCTCGGGCAGCTGGTTGCCGAAGTGCTTGGTGAGCGCGCGGAAGATCGCGTCGCCGTAGGATTCCACGCCCGGCACCTGCTTGAGGTACTTCGTGGGGAAGCCGCCGCCGAGGTTGACCATCGACAGGCCGATGCCGCGGAGCGCGCACTCGCGGAAGATGGTCGAGGCGGAGGCGAGCGCTCCGTCCCAGGCCTCGGTGTTGCCCTGCTGCGAGCCGACGTGGAACGAGACGCCGTAGGCCGAGAGGCCCTGGCGATGGGCGTGATCGAGCACGTCGACCGCCATCTCCGGCTCGCAGCCGAACTTGCGCGACAGCGGCCAGTCGGCGCCGGCTCCGTCGCACAGGATGCGGCAGAACACCTTCACCGCCCCGGCCTCGATCCCGGCGGCGGCGGCGGCGCGGACGATCTTCTCGACCTCGGCCTCGCAATCGACCGCGAACAGGCGGATGCCGAGACGGAGCGCGCGGCCGATGCAGCGCTCCTTCTTGATGGTGTTGCCGAAGGAGATCCGCTCGGCGGTGGCGCCGGACGCGAGCGCCATCTCGATCTCGGCGACCGACGCGGTGTCGAAGCACGAGCCCATGTCGGCCAAGAGGCGCAGCACCTCGGGGGCCGGGTTGGCCTTCACCGCATAGAACACGCGGGTGTCGGGCAGCGCGCGGGCGAACGCGGTGTAGTTGTCCCGGACCACGTCGAGGTCGAGCACCATCACGGGGCCCTCGTCGCGGCCGAGGTCGCGGCGGACGCGCAGGAAGTCGCGGATGCGATCGGTCATGTCGGTTCCAACCCACGGGTTCGCTAGGCCGCCCACGGGGGAGCGCGCCGTCGAAGATGTGACGGTCCAGGCGGACCGCCGGCGTCTGGGGCCGATGCGTCGCGCAGACCCGCGCGCTGTGGAGACGCGACGATCCGTGCGGGCGCGAAAAGCACCCGGAGGCTGCCGTGGATTGGACGGGGTTTTCCCATCCGCACGCCGGGCAAGGAGAAACAAGCCTCTTCGGTGCCGGCCTTTGGAGGGCCGACGAGACCAAAAAAGCCCGTTCGTCGTTGCTTTAAGCTGCGTCCCCCGTGGAGAGCGGGGTTCGCCGGTTTCGCCTCCGGCTGCCGGTTGTTGTCGGGGTCCGGTGTCGCCACCTGGATGCCGGCCGGAGGGGATCCACCCTGTCGACCATCGATCCTTTAAGACCCCTGGCGGCTGTCCGGCAGTTGGCCGGATGCCCACCAACCGACACGCGGCCACAGGCACGTGCGAAATTGGGCAGGGCGGATATACGGACGCCGCCGCGCCATCACAAGGAGAAATCGCCGCCACGCGGTGGGATTCCCTGTGCAGAGCGGGCAGCTGTTGCCAAAACGCAGCGCTCGGCCGTGGCCGGGCTTCCCAAGCGCGCGAAGAGGGGGCATCTGACGCCGGTCGACGGTGGCGACGCCCTGCCGGTCCGCGGCATCCGGGCGTCGTGCTGCGCGTGCGGCGGGCGGTGAGCGGCGGTCATCATGGTCGGGGTGAGACGGCGGACGATTCGGCCCCGGGGGACCGCGTGAGCCCGCAAGCCGACGGCGAGCTGAAGATCCGCCCCGCGCTCCTCGACGATCTCGATGCCCTGGTCGCCCTGGAGAACGCGACCTTCTCGACCGACCGCGCGGAGCGGCGTGCGATCCGGCACGCGATCCGCTCGCCCTCGATGAGTGTGCTGGTCGCCTTGCTGGAGGAGGAGGACGGGACCAACGTCCTCATCGGCGCGGCGACGCTGGAGCGCCGCCGCAACAGCCACAACGCGCGGCTCTCGTCGATCGCGGTGTCGTCGTCCCGTTCGGGTCTCGGCCTCGGCGGGCGGCTGATGCAGGCGGTGGAGGACGAGGCCCGCCGCCACGGCTGCACCCGCCTGCGCCTCGAGGTCCGCGCCGACAACGGCGCCGGCCTGCGCTTGTACGAGCGGCGCGGCTACACCCGCTTCGACGTGCGCGAGGATTATTACGAGGATGGGATGGAAGCGTGGCGCTACGAGCGCCTGCTCGTCGACGACGCGCCGGGCACGGCGCAGGTGCCGCCCCGGCAGCGCCGGAGCGGCTGAGGCCGAAAGATCAGTCGCAGCGCTCCTTGCGCACCGTCTTGCGGTCGCCCTCGTCGTTGGTCGACGTGACCGTCTTCGTGGAGCAGCCGTCGCTGCTCTCGCGGGTCTCGACCGTCTTGCTCTCGGTCGCCGGGCGGTCGACCACGACGGTGTCCGGCGCGCCGCGCTCGATCACGGTGGTCTGGGCGGTGGCGGCCTGGATGCCCGCGAGGGCGAGGATCGCGGCGGCGGGAACGAGGATGCGCATCTGACGGGGACTCCGAGGAAGGTTTGGACCGGACGCGGAAACGGCCTTCGGCGCCAAACCGTTCCGGCGCGCCCTCGTCGTGCCGGATTCAGGGAATCTTACCGGCGCGGCGCTAGATCGAGGCCGCAGGCCGCGCTCGCCCGTGCCGGTTCGTCCCCGAAGGCTCGCTCGTCCCCGAAGGCTCGTCCATGGCCGTGATCGCCGCTTTCGTCCTGAATGCCGGGCTGAACTTCGTCCTCGGCCTGCTCATCGCCAAGCTGCTCGGGCCGGCCGATTTCGGACGGTTTGCACTGGCCACCGCGGGCACCCTGGTGATCACCACCGTGCTGTTCGAATGGCTGCGCCTGTCGGCGACGCGGTTCTATTCCGTGCGCGTGCGCCTCGACGAGCCGTGGATCCGCCACGGCCTCGACCGGGCCTACGCCATCCTCGCGGCGCTGCTGTTGTCCGCCGCGGCCATCGCCGGCGGCCTCGGTCTCGGCGACGGTCCCGACGGCCACGCCGCGATCCTGTCCGGCGCGATGCTGGCGGCGCTCGGCATCGGCGTGTTCGACTACCATGCCGCGCTCGCCCGCGCCCGCTTCGACGGCAAGCTCTACTTCGGCCTCGTCGCGGTGAAGAACGTGCTGGCCTTCGCGATGATGGCGGCGGCCGCCTGGTATCTGCGCCAGCCGGCCTGGGTGCTGGCCGCCGCCGGGCTGAGCCAGCTCCTCGCGGTGCTGATCCTGCGCCACCCGCTGCGCGACCCGGTGACGACGGTGGAGCATCATCGCCGGCGCGAGACCTGGACGCTGTTCCTGCGCTACGGACTGCCGCTGATCGCGGCCAACGCCGTCTACCAGCTCCTGCCGTTCCTCAACCGCGGCACCATCGCGGCGCAGGCGGGATTCGCCGAGGCCGGCTACTTCGCCCTCGCCGCCGACGTGACCGCACGCAGCCTGACCATGCTCGGCACGGCGCTCGACCTGCTGCTGTTCCAGCTCGCGGTCCGCGTCGAGGAGCTGCACGGACGTGCGGCGGCCGAACGTCAGGTCGCCGCCAACGCCGCCACGGTCTTCGCGCTGCTGCTGCCCTGCGCCGTCGGGTTCTGGGCGGTGCTGCCGGCGCTCGAGGCGCTCGTGGTGCCGGAGGCCTATCGCGGGCCGTTCGCCCTCTACGCGCTGCTGCTGATCCCGGGCCTGTTCTGCCTCGCGATGATGTTCTTCGCGATCAACCCGGTGTTCCAGATCCGTCGCCGCACCCTGCCGGTGATCGCGGCCGCGGCGGCCGGGCTCGCCGTCAACGGGCTCGGCCTGCTCGTCCTGCCGCCGCTGCTCGGCGGCGCCGGCGTGGCGCTGGCCCAGACGCTGGCGCTCGGCGCGGCCTTCGCCTGGCTGGCCGTGCGGGCCCTGACCGGACGCGACCGGCTCGTGCTGCCCTGGAGCGAGATCCTGTCTGCGAGCGCGGCCTGTGGCGCCATGGCCCTGGCGCTCACGCCGTTGCGCCATCTCGATCCGCCGCTCGCGCTCGGCCTCGCCGTGCCGCTCGGCGCCGGCCTCTACGCGGCCGTGGTGTGGATCTTCGACATCGCCGGCCTGCGCAGCCAGGTGGCCGGGCGCGTCCGTTCCGCCCATCCCCTGGCCGCAGAGTAGAGCGGTTCCACTTTGCAAGGCGGCCGCGATCCCGCATGATCGCGGCCACAAGGATGCCGCGCAGAAGGCATCCGCCGAAAACACGCGACCGGGCAGGAAACGATGCCATTCTACGAGCCCCGCGACGAGGGCGAGGCGGCCGAGATCGTCGGTGCGGCCGCCGGCCGGTCCGAGCGCCTGCGCCTCGTGGGCGGTGACACCATGGCCGGGATCGGCCGGCCGGCGCAGCACGAGGCGACCCTGTCGGCGCGGGCGCTCTCCGGGATCACCCTGTACGAGCCGGCCGAGATGGTGATCGCGGCGCGCGCCGGCACGCCGCTCTCCGAGGTCCAGGCGCTGCTCGCCGCGCGCGGCCAGATGCTGCCGTTCGAGCCGATGGACGCCCGGGCGCTGATGGGCAGCGCCGGCGCGCCGAGCTTCGGCGCGGTCGCGGCGGCCAACAATTCCGGGCCGCGCCGCATCAACGCCGGGGCCGCCCGCGACAGCCTGATCGGCGTGCGCTTCGTCAACGGCCGCGGGCAGGCGATCAAGTCCGGCGGCCGGGTGATGAAGAACGTCACCGGCCTCGACCTCGTGAAGCTGATGGCCGGCTCCTGGGGCACCCTTGGGCTGCTGACCGAGGTCACCTTCAAGGTGCTGCCGGTGCAGGAACGCGTCGCGACGCTGGTCTTCTCGGGGCTCGACGACGCCCGCGCCGTCGCCGCGCTCGCCGCCGCGCTGGGCTCGCCGTTCGAGCTCACCGGCGCGGCGCACCTCCCCGCGGGGATCGACGGCGAGGACCCCCGCACGCTGATGCGCCTCGAAGGCTTCTCCGATTCCCTCGACTACCGCATCGGCGAGCTGCGCAAGCTCCTGAAGCGCTTCGGCGCCGCCGAAATCCTGGATGGCGAGCCCGGCGCCGCCCTGTGGACGGCGATCCGCGACGCGACGCCGTTCGCCGGCTCGGCGGACGCCGTGTGGCGCCTCTCGACCGCTCCGACCCGCGGGCCGGCGCTCGCCGCCGCGATCGGCCGCGCGATGCCGGCCCGCTGGTTCTACGACTGGGGCGGCGGCCTGGTCTGGCTCGCCGTGCCGAGTGCGGGCGATGCCGGGGCCGCGGCGATCCGCGGGGCGCTCGTCGAGCAC
The DNA here is from genome assembly GCF_022829745.1 of Methylobacterium sp. E-016. Lineage (NCBI taxonomy): Bacteria > Pseudomonadati > Pseudomonadota > Alphaproteobacteria > Hyphomicrobiales > Methylobacteriaceae > Methylobacterium > Methylobacterium sp. E-016. Next base: position 31,613 of record NZ_JAKSYF010000202.1, on the reverse strand, counting down.
CGCGGCCACGCCACGCTGATCCGCGCGCCCGACGCGGTGCGCGCCGCGGTGCCGGTGTTCCAGCCGCTGTCCGAGCCGCTGATGCGGGTGACGCAGGGGATCAAGGCGGCACATGACCCCGCGGGAGTGTTCAACCCCGGGCGGATGTACGCGGGGGTTTAGCGCTTCCGCGCGGGGGCCCGACCTCGCGCGGGCCGTCCGCCGCATCGTGCCCGGCGCGAAACGGTGGCACAGACGATCGAACGACGGGGCCGACGCGATCGGCCTGAGACAGGACGCATCCAGAACGCGCCATGCAAACCAATTTCTCCCTCGCTCAGCTCGCCGACCCGGCGATGGCGACCTCCGAGAAGATCCTGCGCACCTGCGTGCATTGCGGGTTCTGCACGGCGACCTGCCCGACCTACCTGCTGCTCGGCGACGAGCTGGATTCCCCGCGCGGGCGGATCTACCTGATCAAGGACATGCTCGAGGGCGGCAAGGCGGCGAGCGCCGAGGTGGTCAAGCACGTCGACCGCTGCCTGTCGTGCCTGTCCTGCATGACGACCTGCCCGTCGGGCGTGCACTACATGCACCTCGTCGACCACGCCCGCAGCCATATCGAGGAGACGTTCTCCCGGCGGCTCGACGACCGCGCGCTCCGGGCTATCCTGGCCTTCGTGCTGCCCCATCCCGGCCGGTTCCGGCTGGCCCTGTGGGCGGCCAAGCTCGGCGCGCCGTTCAAGCCGCTGGTCGCGCGCCTGCCGCGGGTCGGCAACCGCCTCGCCGCGATGCTCGACCTCGCGCCCGCCGCGCTGCCGGGCCGCGAGCCGACGAACCGGCCCGCGACTTTCCCGGCCGTCGGCGCCCGGGCCGAGAGGAAGCGCGTGGCGCTGCTGCGCGGCTGCGCCCAGAGCGTGCTCCGCCCCGATTTCAACGCGGCGGCGATCCGCCTGCTGACCCGGCACGGCGTCGAGGTGGTGCATGCGGACGGGGAGGGCTGCTGCGGCGCGCTCACCCACCACATGGGCAGGACGGGCGATTCGCACGCCCAGGCCAAGCGCACCATCGACGCCTGGATCGCGGAGGCCGACGGCGCCGGGCTCGACGCGATCCTCGTCACGGCGTCCGGCTGCGGCACGACGATCAAGGATTACGGATTCATCTTCCGCGACGACCCGGCCTATGCCGACAAGGCGGCGCGGGTCTCGGCGCTGGCCAAGGATGTGACCGAGTTCGTCGCCACGCTCGGCATCGCGCCGGTGATCGAGAGCGACCTCGTCGTCGCCTACCATTCCGCCTGCTCGATGCAGCACGGCCAGGGTATCCGCACCGAGCCGAAGGCCTTGCTGAAGCAGGCGGGCTTCACCGTGAAGGACGTGCCCGAGGGGCACATCTGCTGCGGCTCGGCCGGCACCTACAACATCCTGCAGCCGGAGCTGGCGGGCAAGCTGCGGGCGCGCAAGGTCGCCAACATCGAGCGCATGCGCCCCGACGTGATCGCCACCGGCAACATCGGCTGCGCCACCCAGATCGGGAAGGGCACCGCGATCCCGATCGTCCACACGGTGGAGCTGCTGGATTGGGCGACCGGCGGGCCACGGCCGGCCGCGATCGGGCGATCGGCCGAGCCGGCGCTGCAGGCGGCGGAGTGACGAACCTCAGCGTTCGAGCTGATAGGTGACCGGGATCCAGCGATAGCCGGTGCCGCTGCGCCCGACGTAGCCGAGCGAGGGGAACGAGGTGTGGTAGCCGGCGACGACGAGGTCGTCGGTGGCTGCCATGTCGTAGATCCGCCGGCGCGTCGCGGCGCCCGCGGCCTTGTCCATGTCGAAAAGGGCGTGCCAGCTGGGCTCGGCGAGCGAGGCGACCTCGTGGTGGGCGCAATCGCCCCAGATCAGCATCCGCCGCCCTTCGCTCTCGACGTGAAAGGCGAGGTGGCCGGGCGTATGCCCGTAGGCCGCGAGCGCATGGATGCCCGGCACGACTTCGTCGCCATCCTTCACGAAGCGCGTCCTTGCGGCGAGCGGCATGAGTTGGGTGCGGAACACCAGCGCCGAGGCGTGCTCGTTGCCCGATGGCGCCGCCGCGAGCCGTTCGGGCTTCGCCCAGAACTCGTACTCGGTCGCGCCGACGACGAGGCGCGCGTTCGGGAATGCCGGATGCCCGTCGCGCATCAGCCCGCCGATGTGGTCGGTGTGGCAATGGGTGAGCACGACGACGTCGACCGCCTCCGGCGCGGTGCCGGCCGCCCGCAACCGCTCGACCAGCCGCCCCCCGGCGGGCGGCGGAACGAAGCCGACCGCGCCGTTGCCGGTGTCGAACAGGATGGTCTCGCGCCCGGTCTCGATGAGGACCGGCGTGAAGCCCGGCTGGAAGCGATCGGGCGGCAGGCGGTTGGCGCGCATCAGCGCCTCCACCTCGGTCTTCGGTCGGTCCTCGCCGACGATCGGCCACGGGCCGTCGATCAGCCCGGTGGCATCGAGCAGCATCGTCACCCGGAAGCCGCCGAGCGCGAAGCGGTACTGCGCGGGCGTCGCCGGGCCGAGCGGTGCGGCCCACGACGTCCGCACGAGGAGCGCGGGGGCGGCGAGCGCGGCGAGGCCGGTGGCCGCGAGATGCCTGCGTGTCTGTCCGATCATCGAAAGCGTTTCCCTTCGCCCGCGTGAGGCCGCAGACTGCGCGGCGCGGGCGAAGGCCTATCGGCTGCGGGGGATCGGGCGCTTGTACGAACGTGCTGCCGACCAGAAGCCGTTGCTCCCGATCTGGCACGTGGCCGGCGCGACGACCGTCTTCGCTGGCCCGCTGCGCTACAATGCCGGGCACCAGCACGGCGCCCCCGTCTTCCTTGCCGGCCTCTACGGCGACTTCCGCCTGCGTGTCGGTGCGGAGGGGTGGACCGTCTGCCGTACGGCACTGATCCCGGCCGGGTGCGTCCACGAGCTCGATCTCGGCGGCGATCCGCTCGGCGTGCTCTACCTCGAGCCGGACCGCTTCGGGACCGAGGCGCTGACGCCGCTCCTGGACGGCACCCGCACGGCGGCTGGTGCCCTCGTCGGCGCCGGCGGCGAGACGCGGCTGCTGCGCGACCTGTTCGAGCATCGCACCGGCGCCTCTGCCGCCGGGCCGGCCGTCGCCGACCTGCTCGCCTTCGCCGGGCGGCGGGTGGAGCCGCGGATCGACGGCCGAATCGCGCGATCGATCGGGCGCCTGCTTGCCGAGCCCGATGCGATGCCGTCGGCCGCCGCCCTCGCGGCCGTGTTCGGGCTGTCCGCCTCGCGGTTCCAGCACCTGTTCACCGACGCCGTGGGGGTGCCGTTCCGGCGCTACCGGGCTTGGCTGCGGATGCGCCGGGCGATCGGCGCTGTGATCGACGGCAGCAACTTCACCGGCGCGGCGCACGCGGCCGGGTTCGCCGACCAGGCCCATTTCGCGCACGACTTCCGGCGGACCTTCGGCGCGCCCGCCTCGCTGAGCCTTCGCGACATCCGGCGCTGACGACCGGTCAGGGCGCCCGCTCGCGAAACGCCGCCAGCACGAAGACCCGGATCGCCGAGGACAGGTTCTGGCCGTCGCGGCCGGCATCGATCGCCCCGATCAGCGCCTGCACCGATTGGCCGCGTGCTGCGGCGATCTCGCCCAGAGCGGTCCAGAACGGATCCTCCAGCGACACGCTGGTGCGGTGGCCGGCGATCATCACCGAGCGCTTGGTGATGCTCATCGCGGGCTCTTCCCTCCCTTCCCAACCTTCCCCGTCATCCCGGGGCGCCGAAGGCGAGCCCGGGATCCAGAACCGCAGGTCGTGCCTCGGATGGCGCCGTCGGCGGCTCTGGATCCCGGGCTCTGCTGCGCAGCCGCGGGATGACGGAGTGAAGCGGTATCAGAAGCAATCCACTTGGATCGGACGAGATCGGTGAACGCCGTGGCTCCCTCCAAGGAAACGGACGACGCGCGGCGGCGCACCCTCGCTCACGTCTCCGAATCCCGCCCGACCAGCTTGTGGCCCTCGTGGCGGGCGACCTCGATCGCCGTCTTGCGCTCCTGCAGGGTCCGGGCCTTCTTCGGGCGGCCGAAGGCGATGCGGTTGTCGGCCGCCTTCTCGTCCTTCTCGACCCGCAGGCGTGCCTTGCGGGCTTGGCGCAGGTTGATGATCTCGGCCATCGCGTCGATCTCCCGGGTCTCGGCTTCGGCCTACTCGGCGCTCGGGGCCAGCATGGTCTCGGGCCGCACCACGCGCTCGAACTCGGCCTCCGTCACGTAGCCGAGGCGCAGGGCCTCCTGCTTCAGGGTGGTGCCGTTCTTGTGCGCCGTCTTGGCGATCTCGGCGGCCTTGTCGTAGCCGATCGAGGGCGCGAGCGCGGTCACCAGCATCAGCGAGCGGCTCATCAGGTCGGCGATCTTGTCCTCGTTGGCCTTGATCCCGACGACGCAGTTGTCGGTGAAGCTCACCGCCGCGTCGGCGAGCAGGCGGATCGACTGCAGCACCGCGTTGGCGATCACCGGCTTGAACACGTTGAGCTCGAAGTTGCCCTGGCTGCCGGCGAAGCTCACCGTGGTGCCGTTGCCGATCACCTGCGCGCAGACCATCGTCAGCGCCTCGCACTGGGTCGGGTTGACCTTGCCCGGCATGATCGAGGAGCCCGGCTCGTTCTCCGGCAGCGACAGCTCGCCCAACCCGGAGCGCGGGCCGGATGCCAGCAGGCGGATGTCCTGCGCGATCTTGAACAGGCCGGCGGCGAGCGCCGAGAGCGCGCCCTGCGTGAACACCAGCGCGTCGTGGGTCGCCAGCGCCTCGAACTTGTTGGCGGCCGAGGTGAAGGGCAGGCCGGTCAGCTCCGCGACCTTGGCGGCGAAGCGCTCGGCGAATTCCGGATGCGCGTTCAGCCCGGTGCCGACGGCGGTGCCGCCCTGCGCCAGCGCCAGCACGCCGGGCAGCGTCGCCGCGATGCGCGAGCCGCCGAGCGCGACCTGCGCGGCGTAGCCCGAGAATTCCTGGCCGAGCGAGACCGGGGTCGCGTCCTGCAGGTGGGTGCGGCCGATCTTGACGATCGATTCGAAGGCCTTCGCCTTCGCGTCGAGCGCGGTGTGCAGGTGCGTCAGCGCCGGCATCAGGCGCTCGGTGATCTCGCGCGAGACCGCGATGTGCATCGCCGTCGGGAAGACGTCGTTCGAGGACTGGCCGCGGTTGCAATGGTCGTTGGGGTGGACCGGCGACTTGCCGCCGCGCTTGCCCCCGAGCCGCTCGTTGGCGAGGCTGGCGATCACCTCGTTGGCGTTCATGTTGGACTGGGTGCCCGATCCGGTCTGCCACACCACCAGCGGGAACTCGTCGTCGTGCCGGCCCTCGACCACCTCGGCCGCCGACGCCGCGATCGCCTCGGCCACCTTCGGGTCGAGGCCGCCGAGATCCTGGTTCACCAGGGCGGCCGACTGCTTGACGAGGCCCAGCGCGTGGACGAGCGGCGCCGGCATGTGCTCGGTGCCGATCTTGAAGTTCTGGATCGAGCGCTGGGTCTGCGCCCCCCAATACCGGTGCGCCGGAACCTCGATCGGCCCGAAAGTGTCGGATTCCGTGCGGGTGGCGGTCTCGGGCTGCGGCGACATCGTGGCCTCTACGTTCGGTGCGGTGCGGTGCCTACCTACGACAGGCGGCGGCAAATCGCGAAGGCGCTTTTCCGGCCGTGTCCCGACAAACGCGGCGGCCTGTTCCCCGTCGCGCCAAGCAAGGATGGCGCCCGAATGACGGCGACGATCGCGATCGACACGGATGCGCCGGTGGCGTCCCGCTTCCGGCCGCCGGTGCCGGCGCCGCGCCGCACGGCGATGGGCCTGTTCGAGTTCCTCAAGGCGGCGCGCAAGAACCCGATCACCACCTGGATGGAGGATCACTTCACCGCCCCCGTGGTGGCCGGCGACGGCGCCATGGGCCGCATCACCGTGGTCAGCGACCCGGCACTGATTCGCTACCTCCTCGTCGAGAACGTCGGCAACTACCGCAAGGACGACCTCCAGCGCCGCGTCCTGGCGCCCGGGCTCGGCAACGGCCTGCTCAGCGCCGAGGGCGACGCCTGGAAGCTGCAGCGGCGGACGCTGGCGCCGATCTTCTCGGCGCGCACCGTGCAGGGTTTTTCCGATGCGATGAATGCGTCCGGCGCCAAGCTCGCCCGCCGCCTGGTCCGGCGCGACGGCACGCAGGTCGACGTCGCGCTGGAGATGACCCGCGTGACGCTGGACGTGCTGGAGCGGACGATCTTCACCCAGGGCCTGCCCGGCGATCCCGATGCGCTCGGGCGGGCGATCACCCGCTTCCTCGAGGCCGTCGGGCCGATCGACCCGCTCGACGTGTTCGGCGTGCCCGATTTCGTGCCCCGGCTCGGACGCCTGCGGGCGCGGCCGGCGGGGCGCTACTTCGCCGAGGTGGTCGAGGAGCTGATCGCCCGCCGCAAGGCGCTGTTGGCGGCCGGCGGCGCGCCGCAGGACCTGATGACGCTGTTGCTGGCGGCGCAGGACCCCGAGACCGGCAAGGGCCTCACCGACCTCGAGGTTCAGGCCAACATCGTCACCTTCATCGCCGCCGGGCACGAGACCACGGCGAATGCCCTGACCTGGGCGCTGTACTGCTTGGCGAAGGACGACGCCGCCCGCGAGCGCCTCGAGGCCGAGGTCGACGCGGCGGGCGACGGCGACGTCGCGATCGAGGCGCTGCCCTTCGCCAAGGCGGTGATGGAGGAGGCGATGCGCCTGTTCCCGCCGGTGCCGTTCCTCAGCCGCCAGGCGATCCGCGACGATCGCCTCGGCCGCATCAAGGTGCCGCGCGGGTCGATGGTGCTGGTCGCGCCCTACGTGCTGCACCGGCACCGCACCCTATGGGACGATCCGGACGCCTTCGTGCCGGAGCGGTTCCTCGGTGCGAACCGCGACGCGATCCCGCGCTTCGCCTACCTGCCGTTCGGGGCGGGCCCGCGCGTCTGCATCGGTCAGAGCTTCTCGCTGCAGGAGGCGGTGATCGTGCTGGCCCACATCGTCCGCGCCGTGCGGTTCCGGATGCCGGCCGATCATCCGCCGATGACGCCGCTGCACCGGGTGACCTTGCGGCCCGAGCACGGCCTGCGCATGGATGCCACCCGCCGCTGAGGCGGGCCGTCCCTATCGTGCGACCGCCCCGACCATCGGCCCGAGCGGGCGGCTGATGTCGCTGCGCTTGAGCGCCGGCGCGTAGAGGCTCGACACGCTGCCGTCGAGGAACAGCGCGTTGCGGCAGCCGAGGTCGTCCCGGAACAGGCGGGCGAAGGCGCCGAAGGTGACGGGATGCTCCGAGATCGCGAACACCGCCACCCGCCCGTCGTCGCGGACGCCGACGCCGTTGCGGATCTTCTGGCTCGGCCCGTCGGCGGAGATCTTGGGGTGGATCTGCCCGTCGATCACCAGCATCGGGCCGGACTGCGTCGCGAAATCGGGCCTCAGGCGTGCCTTGAGGTAGTGCCCGGTGTCGAGCACGCCGGCGCGCTCGCCCTTCACGTAGAACACGCCGTTCGGCTTGAGGTGGAAGTTGCCCGGCCCGTTGGCGGTCGAGACGCCCTTCATCTCGCGGCCGTCCTCGACGTAGAGGCCGACCGGGGCCTGGCCCTTGTCGTACATGCCGGCGTTCATCGCGAAGCTCAGGCGCGGGCCCTGCTTCTCGGCGAGCGCCGAGAGCGACGAATAGGGCTGCCCGTCGGCGCCGAGCCAGAACAGCCGCACGCGCTGGCGGCGGAGATCGACGGTGCACACGGTGAAGCTGTCGCCCTGCGCCTGGACCGGCCGGCAGGCCTCGGGGACAGCCGTCTCCGCGCGCGTGCCGCCGCTCGAGACGGCCAGGAAGGCGAGAGCCGCCGCTAGGGTCGAACGTAACATCATCGTGAGGCCCCGAAGCAGCCGAGCCATTCGCACGCCTGCGGCGCGTCTCCTCACCTCAGAATGCGACGCTTTTCAAGCAGCCGCGATGGCCGCAGCGAGGAGGCGGTTTCGAATGTCGCAGCCTGAACCGAAATCGGCGCCTGCGCGTTTCTCGGATGATGGGGGTTACGGTCACGACTCTTCTGGAGATGGTTTGATGAAGCGTCTTCTTCTTGCTTCGACGTTGATGGTCGGAGCGCTCGCTTACCTGCCGGCGTCGGCCGAGGCGCGCGGCTTCGGCGGTGGCTTCCATGGCGGTGGGTTTCACGGCGGCGGCTTCGGCGGCTTCGGCGGGTTCCGCGGCGCCGGCTTCCGGGGCGGGTTCGGCGGCTATCGCGGCGGCTTCGGCGGATATCGGGGCTACGGTTACGGCCGCGGCTACGGGTACGGCCTCGGCGGCCTGGGTCTCGGTGTCGGCCTCGGCCTCGCCGCCGGCGGCCTCTACGGGGGATACGGCGGCTACGGCTACCCGGGTTACGGATACGGCTATGGCTACGCCCCGGCCGCCTACGGCGGCTATGGTTACGGTTACGGTGGCGAGTGCGTGACCGTTCCCCGGGTCCGCTGGACACCGTACGGCTATCGCCGCGTGCTGGTCGAGCGCTGCTACTGAGCGGATCGACGACGAAAACGAGAAAGAGGGCTGCCCGCGGGCGGCCCTTTTTTGTTTCGGCTCAGCGCTGGCGGCGCATCTCGTCCCGGCGCATCGGCATCGCGTCGATCGTCGAGAACAGCCGCGGTGCCGGGATCGGCTCCGCCGCCGTGATCTTGGCGCCGCCGTCCTTGCCGACGAGCACCGCGCGGAACGCGTCGGCCGGAAGGCGCAGCTGCCGCCGGATCGCCGCGGCGCTTTCCCCTTCGCCCACCGCCTCGACCACCACGAGATCCCGCTCGCCGAACCCGGCACGCGCCGCCTCGACGGCGGCGCGCTGCTCGGCGAGCCGGCGATCGTCGGCATCCGGGGCGGACAGGACGAGCACGCGCGACGCCTGGCGATAGCACGCCAGCAAGTCCTGCGCCGCGGCGGCCTGGCCGGCGAGGGCGATCGACGCGATGGCGAGGGCGAGGCCGGATCCGACGCGCATGCGGTTGCTCTTGTGTTTGGGGATCGGTTCGATCGGGCAACGCGGAACGCGCGCGACGGTGACATCGGGCCTCGCCGCTGCGACATGATAGGCCGATCGATCCTCGACCCTCACGGAGACCCGGCATGGCCGCCAAGAACCGCCGCATCGTCCTCGCCGCGCGTCCGCACGGCGAGCCGACCTTGCAGAACTTCCGCCTCGAGGAGGCCGTCGTCCCGACGCCGCGCGCCGGCGAGATCCTGCTGCGCACGCGCTGGCTCTCGCTCGACCCCTACATGCGCGGCCGGATGAGCGCGGCGAAATCCTACGCGCAGCCGGTCGGCATCGGCGAGCCGATGACCGGCGGGACGGTGAGCGAGGTGATGCGCTCCGAGCACCCGGACTTCCCCGTCGGCACCCTGGTCCAGGCCTTCGGCGGATGGCAGGAGTTCTCGGTGTCCGACGGCAAGGGTCTGCGAAAGGTCGATCCCGCGGTCGCACCGCCGACGACGGCGCTCGGCGTCCTCGGCATGCCCGGCATGACCGCCTATACCGGGCTCCTCAACATCGGCGAGCCGAAGCCCGGCGAGACCGTGGTGGTGGCCGCCGCCGCCGGGCCGGTGGGGTCGCTCGTCGGGCAGATCGCCAAGCTCAAGGGTGCGCGCACCGTCGGCATCGCGGGCGGCCCCGAGAAGTGCGCCTACCTCACGCGCGAGCTCGGCTTCGACGCCGCGGTCGACCATCGCTCCGACGACCTGCCCGGCGCGCTGGCCGCCGCCTGCCCGAAGGGCATCGACGTCTACTTCGAGAACGTCGGCGGCGCGGTCTTCGAGGCGGTGCTGCCGCTGCTCAACGACTTCGCGCGCATGCCGGTCTGCGGCCTGATCGCCGGCTACAACGCCACCGAGCTGCCGCCCGGCCCCGACCGGTCGCCGCTGCTGATGCGCGCGGTGCTAACCAAGCGCCTGCGGATCCAGGGCTTCATCGTCTGGGATTTCGCGAGCCAGATCGACGCCTTCGAGCGGGAGGTCGGCGGCTGGATCGCGGATGGATCGGTGAAGTACCGCGAGGACGTGGTCGAGGGCCTGGAGAACGCGCCCGAGGCCTTCATCGGACTGCTGAAGGGCCGCAACTTCGGCAAGCTCATCGTCCACGTCGCCTGAGCGGGACTTCGCAGCCGGCGCCGCGCGATGCGGCTCCGGCTTGCGGCGTAACCGGAACAAAGATAGAACACAGGAGGCCGGCGCCGCGTGTGGGTGATGGGGACAAGCGCCGCTGCGCCGGTTGCCCGGGCTCGTCCCGAGGCTCATGAAGAGCACCCGCGGGTTCGGCCGGACCGAGCCCTGTGAGATCCGACGGCGAAGGAGAGAGCGATGGCGGGCAGCGTCAACAAGGTCATTCTGGTGGGCAACCTCGGGCGCGATCCCGAGACGCGCCGCCTCGGCTCCGGCGATCCGGTGGTCAACCTGCGCCTCGCGACCTCCGAGTCGTGGAAGGACAAGGCGTCGGGCGAGCGCAAGGAGAAGACCGAGTGGCACTCGGTCGTGATCTACAACGAGAACCTCGCCCGCGTGGCCGAGCAGTACCTGCGCAAGGGCTCGAAGGTCTACATCGAGGGCCAGCTCCAGACCCGGAAGTGGACCGACAATTCCGGCGTCGAGAAGTACACCACCGAGGTGGTGCTCCAGCGCTTCCGCGGCGAGATGACGATTCTCGACGGGCGCGGCGGCGGTGGCGAGATGGCGGCTGACGACGAGGGCGGCGGCCAGGTCAGCCGCGGCGGCGGCGGCGGCGAGTATGGCGGCGGCCGTTCCCAGGGCGGCAGCGAGCGGCGTCAGCCCCCGGCGCCCGCGGGCGGCGGCGGTTCGCGCGGCAACTACGACCTCGACGACGACATCCCGTTCTAGGCAGCACCCGCCCTCCGGGCGCCGTCGGCATCTGCTCCAGATATCGTGAAGGCCCCGGATCGCGCATCCGGGGCCTTTTTCGATCCGGCTTCGAAAGCATCGTCGCTCACGGATCGAGCAGATCGCGAACGGCGGAAAGTCATATTTTCCCGGCCAACGCGATGCGCGGCTCTCCGCAAGTCTTTATCCCGGCCGATCGCCTTATTGTCCTAGATGAGGGGGCGCTTCGTGCGACCGAGGGTTGTGCTCATGTCGCGATGACGCCGCAGGATGTCATCTAGGGTTGGTAGGGCGATTCAACTTTGGTTTAGATCTTCGGGTGGATAGCGTCTGAATAACGTATCTCATCCGCCTCAGGTGTCATGCCTCGCCGCCTCGTCCGCGCATTTCGTCCGTCACCGATCCGCACGTTCGCCGCCGCCGCCGAGGGGGCCGCCGCGGTCGAGTTCGCCCTCGTGTCGTTGCCCTTCCTGGCGCTGGTCGGCGCGATCATCCAGATCGCGTTCGTGATCTGGGCCGGCCAGAACTTCGACCGCACCGTCCAGAACGCGGTGCGCGGCCTGTTCACCGGCCAGTTCCAGATCGCCAACAGTGGGACGACCAGCGCGGCGGTCCTGCTGCAGAAGCTCAACGACGCAATGTGCGGAACCGGCGCCAACCGGGCCTTCACGCTGTTCGACTGCTCGAGCGTGAAGATCGACGTGTCGCTGGCGAGCTCGTTCGCGGCCGGGTCGAGCGCGACGCCGATGAACGCCACCACGAGGACCTGGAACAACGGCTTCGGGACGAGCTACGCCTGCGCGAAGCCGGGATCGATCGTCGTCGTCACCGCGGCCGTGAAGGTGCCGGTGTTCTTCAGCCTGCTCGACCTCGCCCAGATGAGCTTCGCCGACGGGACGCATCTGCTGCAGTCCACGGCCGTGTTCCGCACCGAGCCGTACCAGACAACCGCCTCGACCGGATGCTGAGGGCCGGGATGGTGCGGTGTTCCCCTCTTCATAGCTCAGGCGCGTCCGAGCGGGCCTTCGCCCGGTTCGCACGCGCGTCCGGCGGCGTCTCCGCGATCGAGTTCGCGTTGATCCTGCCCGTGCTGCTCGCGATCTTCGTGGGCCTTTCGGAGTACGCCCACGCGGTCGACAACTGGCGGAAGGTCACGCAGCTCGCCCGGACGGTGTCCGACCTGACTGCGCAGGGCGACGCCCAGAACCCGATCGACGCGTCGCTGATGCGCGACATCCTCGCCACCTCGACCCTGGTGCTGAAGCCGTTCGACGCCAGCGGCGTGAAGATCGTGGTGAGCGCGATGGCGGTCGACCTCACGAACCTCAACCTGATCCCGCGGGTCTGTTCCAGCACCGCCAACGCCAACGCGTCGCCCCGCGCCACGGGCGCCGCCTCCGACCTCACCGTGCCGACCGGATTCCGCACCAACGGGGTCCGCTACGTCCTCACCGAGGTGAGCATGCCCTATACGCCGATGCTCGGCTCGGCGCTGGTCAAGCTCGTCAACGGCGCCACGAGCACGATCACGCTCAAATCCAGCATGCCCTGGCCGGCGCGCGGCGGGCAGCCCGCCAAATCCACCTACACCGAAGTCTGGATGCCGGGAGGCGCAGCATGCCCGTGACCCCGGCCCGCTCGACACCTCGAAGGATCTCGATGTGCCGACATCTCGGCCGCTTCGCGCGGCAGCGCGACGGCAACGTCGTCCTGCTGTTCGGGCTGCTCGCGCTGCCGCTCCTCGGCTTCACCGGCGCCGCGATCGATTACGGCTTCGCCACCTACATGGAGACCAAGCTCCAGGCCGCGACCGACGCCACCGCCCTCGCTCTGTGCCAGACGCCGATGGCGACGACGAACCCGGCTCTCCAGACCCAGGCCGTCGCGATGATGACGGGCTACATGGGCGCGACCGGCCTCACGGTCGACCCGCTGGCGGTGACGGCGAACCCGCGCCAGATCACCCTGACCACGCACATGGTCTCGCCGGTCTTCTACAGCCGCATCACGGGCGTGACGGCCCCGCGGCCGGGCGGGTCGGCGCGCTGCGCCACCCCGGTGCCCAAGACCTTCGAAATTGCCCTGGTGCTCGACAACACCGGCTCGATGGCGGAATCGAGCGGCGGCCAGAGCAAGCTCCAGGCGGTACAGACGGCGGCAACGAACTTCGTCAACTACGTCTACACGAACACCGCTTTCGCGACGGGAACCAAGATCTCGATCGTACCGTTCGCGGCCTCGGTCGCCTTGAATTCCACGGCCTACCGCTACGCGACCTGGATCGATCAGAACGCAAGATCCTCCTACCATTGGGACAACGTGCTTTCCCCGGCGGGGTCCGGTTTCACCAACCGTTTCGACATCTTCACCAAATTGCAGGCCGCTTATTCCGGTTGGGGTTGGGGCGGGTGCTTGGAGACCTTGCCCTATCCGCTGAACGTGCAGGATGGCGCGCCATCGAGCTCGAATGCCGATTCCTACTACGTCCCGATGTTCGCGCCCGATGAGCCGGGCAATGGCGGTACCGGCTATCGCGACTACAATGGCAGTCGCAGCTACAACAGCTACATCGACGACTCGACGTCGAGCTCATCCTGTCAGAGCCAGTCCAATGCGTCGTTCTTCGATACGGAGGGTCGGGCATGCAAGTACGTCAGCCCGAAGAACGCCTCGCCGACGAATTCCAATTCCTCAACGAAGGTGCCGAACGGGCCGAACTTCGGCTGTACGACGCAGCCGCTCCAACGCCTGACCAGCGACACCTCGGTGCTGAAGACGACGATCAGCGGCATGACCGCCCTCGGCTCGACGAACATTCACGAGGGCATGATGTGGGGGTGGCGTACGCTGTCTCCGATCAGCGTCTTCGCGGACGGCGCCGCTTACTCGTCGAGCACCGTCAACAAGATCATCATCCTGATGACGGACGGCGCGAACAGCTGGGCGACGAATGGGTCCTCCTCCAACGGCTCGCTGTACTTCGCTGCCGGCTACGTCAAAAACGTCGACGGCACCGGACCGGCATCGAGGCTCGTCCCGGGCACGCCGACCGTGAACGATGCCGACAGCGCACGCGATGCCGTCGACGCGTTGACCGCGTCGGCTTGCAGGAACGCGAAAGCCACGGGCATCTCGATCTACACGATCGGTTTCAGCGTCCCGTCGGATCCCATCGATCCGCAGGGCCTGAAGTTGTTGAGCGACTGCGCGACGACGGCGTCCCAATCGTTCGTCGCCAACGATTCGAACAGCCTCATCTCGGCCTTCAACCAGATCGCGGCCAGCATCGGCACGCTGCGGCTCACCCAGTAGTCACGAGGCGCCCGAGGGCGACAGCGCGTGGATCGGACCGAGCGCGCATTGCTGGATCAGCAGCGCGACCAGGCCCGACCAGCCGGTTTGATGCGAGGCGCCGAGGCCCCGGCCCGTGTCGCCGTGGTAGTACTCGTAGCAGAGCACGTGGTCGCGGAAATGCGGGTCCTCCTGCTTCAGCCTGCTCGTCGCTTGGAACGGGCGCGTCCCGTCCGGCCCGCGGGTCGAGAGCGCGATCATGCGGTTCGCCAGCTCGTCGGCGATCTCCTGAAGCGACAGGAAGGTCCCTGAGCCGGTCGGGGCCTCGACCCGGAAGTCGGGCCCGTAATAGCGGTGGAACCGGCGCAGGCCGTCGATCAGCAGGTAGTTGATCGGCAGCCAGATCGGCCCGCGCCAGTTCGAGTTCCCGCCGAACAGCCGCGTCCGCGACTCGGCCGGCTCGTAGGGCAGGGTCAGGTCGGCCCCGTCCCAGACGAAGTGGAACGGCGTGCGCTCGTAGACCTTGGAGACGCCGCGGATACCGTGCGGCGACAGGAACTCGCCTTCGTCGAGCATCCGCCGCAGCAGCGCCTTGAGGCGATGGCCGCGCAGCAGCGACAGCAGGGCCGTGCCGCCTTCGCCCGGCTCCTGCCAGCGCGAGACCAGGGATGCGAGGTCTGGCCGGTTCTCCAGGAAGAAGCGCAGCCGCTTCTGCAGCCCGGGCAGTTTCACGAGGTCGGTCTCGCGCAGCACGGCGACCGCGCAGATCGGGATCAACCCGACGAGGGTGCGGGCGCGGATCGGGATGCGCTCGCCGCCCGGCGTCTCGATCACGTCGTAGAAGAACTGGTCGGCCTCGTCCCAGAGGCCGCCCCTGCGCGCGGCGGCATCGGCGATCAGCAGGAAGTGCTCGAAGAACTTTTCCGCCATGTCCTCGTAGGCGGGATCGCGCAGCGCAAGCTCCACCGCGATCCGCATCAGCTCGAGCGCGTTCATCGCCATCCAGGCGGTCGCGTCCGACTGCGTCAGCGCCCCGCCCGTGATCGGCTTCGAGCGGTCGAACAGGCCGATGTTGTCGAGCCCGAGGAAGCCGCCCTGGAACAGGTTGCGCCCGGATGCGTCCTTGCGGTTCACCCACCAGGTGAAGTTCATCGTCAGCTTGTTGAACACCCGGAGCAGGAAGTCGTGGTCCGGCCGCCCGGTCAGCGCCTGGTCGAGGGAGAACACCCGCCACGCGGCGAAGGCGTGCAGCGGCGGATTGGCATCGGAGAAGTTCCACTCGTAGGCCGGCACCTCGGCATTGGGGTGGCCGTAGGCGTCGTCGAGCAGCAGCAGGATCTGCCCCTTGGCGAAATCGGGGTCGATCGTCGCGAAGACGAGGCTCTGGAGCGCGAGGTCCCAGGAGGCGAACCACGGGTATTCCCAGGCATCCGGCATCGAGATGATGTCGTGCGCCCGCACGTGGCGCCAATCGGCGTTGCGGCCGGCCTTGCGCGCCTCGGGCGGGGCCGGCTGGGCCGGGTCGCCGTCGAGCCACTCGCGCACGTCGTAATGGTAGAGCTGCTTCGACCACAGCATCCCGGCCAGGGCCTGGCGCTGGACCGCCCGGCGGTCGGCATCCGCGATGTCGGCCTGCAACGCGGCGTAGAATGCGTCGGCCTCGGCGATGCGGGCGGAAAACACCGCGTCGAAGCCGGCGAAGGCGTCGCCGGGCGCCTCCGCGGCGCGGAAGCGCAGGCGCACGCTTTGCTCGCCGCCCGGCGCGATGGTCAGCCGGTGCACGCCGGCGCATTTGGTGCCGGACCGGTCAGGATTGACCGCGTCCATCTCCCCGTCGACCACGCGACGGCCGATTCCGTCCTTCGGGTATCCGGATTGCGGCGCGCCGAACAGGCGGTGGGCGTTGGTCTCGTTCTCGCAGAACAGCCATTCCGGTGCCCCGTCGGCATGGAGCCGCATCGCCGGCATGGCATGGTGGACGGCGAGCACGGTGCCGTCGGCGGCGAGCCGCAGGTCGGGGCGCGGGCCGTTCGCCCACGACCACGTGTTGCGCGAGAACAGCTGCGGCAGCAGCGCCAGCGTCGCTTCATCCGGGCCGCGGTTGATCGCGGTCACCCGCATCAGCACGTCGTCGGGCCCCGCCTTGGCGTACTCGATGGTGACGTCGCAGTAGCGGCCCGCGTCGAACAGGCCGGTATCGATCAGCTCGAACTCGCGGTCGTCGAGGCCGCGACGCGCGTTCTCCTCGATCAGGCGAGAATACGGAAACGCGTCGTGCGGGTACTTGTACAGCATCCGCATGTAAGCGTGGGTCGGGACGCCGTCGAGGTAGTAGTACAGCTCCTTGACGTCTTCGCCGTGATTGCCCTCGGCATTGGTCAGGCCGAATAGGCGTTCCTTGAGGATCGGGTCGCGGCCGTTCCATAGGGCGAGCGACAGGCACCAGTTCAGGTCCTTGTCGGCGAAGCCGCCGATGCCGTCCTCGCCCCAGCGATAGGCGCGCGAGCGGGCATGGTCGTGGGGCAGGTAGTCCCAGGCCTCGCCGTCGGCGCTGTAATCCTCCCGCACCGTGCCCCATTGCCGATCGCTGAGATACGGCCCCCACAGGCGCCAGGCGGGGTCGGTCCGCGTCTCGGCGAGGCGCCCTCCCTCGACGGTCTCGAAGATGCGCGGCGGTCGATGGGTGTGGGACACGTCGAGAATCCCTCGCTTCACGTTCGTCGGATCGAGCCGGGCCTGCGGACCGCGCGCAGGTCGGAGCGGTTTCATGAGCGGCGCCGTCCTGCAAGGCTCGCGCCCCGCATCGGAGGCGGGGGCTGGTCACGCCGCGTGCGCTGGTTCACACCGCGTCCGGTCATCCGCGCAGCCTGATGGAGCAACCCGGTTTGGACACGGCATCCCTCGCCCCGCACGCCCACCAAGTCCTCGAGGACGCGACGCTGCCGGAATGGCCGAACCATTATCGCGGCAAGGTGCGCGACAACTACGACCTGCCGGACGGGCGTCGCATCCTGATAAGCAGCGACCGGATCAGCGCCTTCGATCGGGCGCTCGCCGCGATCCCCTTCAAGGGCCAGGTGCTGACGCAGACCGCCCGCTACTGGTTCGAGGCGACCGCCGACCTCTGCCCGAACCACGTCCTCGCCTATCCCGACCCGAACGTGCTCGTCGGGCAACGCCTCGACATCCTGCCGGTGGAGATCGTGGTGCGGGGCTACCTCGCCGGCAGCACTGCGACCTCGATCCTGACGCAGTACAAGGCCGGCGCGCGCACGATGTACGGCCATACCCTGCCGGACGGGATGCGCCCGAACGAGCGGCTGCCGCAGGCGATCATCACCCCGACCACCAAGGCCGCCGACGGTGCCCATGACGCGCCGCTGACCGCCGACGCGATCCTCGACCAGGGCCTGCTCACGCCGGCGCAGTGGCGGACCGTGTCGGAGACGGCGCTCGCGCTGTTCGCCCGCGGCCAGGACCTCGCGGCGCGGCGCGGGCTGATCCTCGCCGACACCAAGTACGAGTTCGGCACCGACGCCGACGGCCGCATCGTGCTCGCCGACGAGATCCACACTCCCGACAGCAGCCGCTACTGGTTCGCGAAGACCTATCCCGAGCGCTTCGCCGCCGGCGCGGCCCCGGAGAGCTTCGACAAGGATTTCGTCCGCAACTGGGTGGTGGCGCGCTGCGACCCCTACAACGACCCGATCCCGGAAATCCCGGCCGAGATCGTGCTGGAGACGGCGGCCGTCTACATCAACGCCTACGAGACGATCACCGGCGCCACGTTCACCCTGCCGGACCCGGCCGAGGTCCCGCTCGACCGTATCCGCCGGAACCTGAAGGCGTATCTGACTTAGGAGGTCGGATCGAACCGGAAGGTCGGGTGCGTTTCCCCTCCCGCAAAGGGGGGAGGGAAGACCGCGCCGCCATCACGCCGAGATCACGATCTTCGCGGTCAGCCCGCGGCTGCGAAGCGCATTGCGGCAATCGACGACGATCCGGGCGCTCCCGCAGATCGCGGGGTAATCGACCGCGTCGTGGTCGGTCACGATCAGCACGGCGTCGAACGATGCCAGCGTCCCGTCCGTCAGCGCGACCGATCTCGCGCCCTGTAGCGTCCTGTATTCCCGCGTCGCGGGAACCGCGGGCACGAACGGATCGTGGTAGGCGACCCGCGCGTCGCGCGCCTCCAGCATCGACCAGAGCCTGAGCGCCGGGCTCTCGCGGATGTCGGAGATGTTCTTCTTGTAGGCCAGGCCGACGATCAGGATCCGGCTGCCCGACAGGCCGCGTCCGGCGTGGGTGTCGAGGGCGCGGATCAGCTTGTCGAGCACGAAGCCCGGCATCTGCTGGTTGATCTCGCCGGCAAGCTCGATGAACTTCGTCGCGATACCGAACTCGCGCGCCTTCCACGTGAGGTAGAACGGATCGATCGGGATGCAGTGCCCGCCGAGGCCGGGGCCCGGATAGAACGGGGTGAAGCCGAACGGCTTGGTCTTGGCCGCCTCGATGACCTCCCAGACGTCGATCCCCATCGCGTCGAAGATCACCTTCAGCTCGTTGACCAGGGCGATGTTGACGGCGCGGAAGATGTTCTCCGTCAGCTTCGTCGCCTCCGCCGTCGCGGTGGACGACACCATCACCGTGCGGGCGACGAACGGCGCATAGAGCGCCTCGGCGAGCCGCGCCGCCGCAGGGCCGTCGCCGCCGACGATCTTCGGGATCGTCGCGGTGCTGAAGGCGCGGTTGCCGGGATCCTCGCGCTCGGGCGAGAAGGCGAGGAAGAAGTCCGATCCGCTGCGATAGCCGGTGAGCGCCTCGAGCAGCGGCCGCACGACCTGATCGGTCGTTCCCGGCCAGGTGGTGGATTCGAGCACGACCAGCTGCCCCGGCCGCAGGCGCTTCGCGATCTCCTGCGTGGTCGTGCGCACGAACGACAGGTCGGGCTCGCGCTGCCGGGTGAGCGGCGTCGGAACGCAGATCAGGATCGCGTCGACCTGCGCCAGACCGTCGAAATCGGTCGTGGCGCGGAAGCGGCCGCTTCCCGCCATCGCCGCCACCGCCGGCGCCGGAATGTGCTCGAGATAGGTCTCGCCGCGCATCAGCATCGCCGGCTTGTCGGCGTCGATGTCGAAGCCGACGACGGCGAAGCCGGCCTCCGTCGCCGCGAGGCAGAGCGGCAGGCCGACATAGCCGAGCCCGACGACCCCGATGGTGGCGGCGCAGCGCTCGAAGCGCGCGGCGATCGCGTCGATCGAGACGTGGGGGACGGCGGCTGGGTCTTCGGTCATCGCATGCGTTCCAGCGCCGGGCTCGTCGCAGCGGCCCGGCGATCGTGTCTTACCCGGTCCGCGGCCTCAGGCGAGGGCGTCGGCATCCGCAGGGCGGTTTTCCTGACGTACAGATGGCAATGCCCTTGCCGGTCTTGACCCGTCTTGGCGCCTATGAGTTATGGCCCCCATTCGAGAGTAGAGGCGGCCATGGCAGAAGATCACACCATCACGAAGGCACTTGCGGAAATCAGCCAGCGCCGTGATCTCCTTCAGGCCGAGTACGAGCGGATCGGGACCGAGCTGGCAAAGCTGCAGATGGCCGAGGGGGCGCTGCGGTCGATCGTCGACAACACGCCGCTCGATGCCGCCGTGTCGCTCGGCGACGGCCCGGCCCGAAGGAGCGCCGAGCGCGTCGCGACGCCCGGCCAGACCTCGACGCGCGGCCCGCGCGGGCCCCGGGCGAACTCGGCGAAGGGCCGGCTCCGCGCCCTCCTGGAAAGCGCCGGCCCGCAGGGCCTGTCCACCGCCCAAATCGCGCAGCGCCTGCCCGACGTCGCGCCGGCCACGCTGAACGCCTACCTCAGCACCATGGCCTCGGGCGGCGAGGCGATCCGCCGGGGCGACTTCATCAGCATTGCCAAGGCGACGTCCGCCGACGCGGATGCGGAGGCCGATGCGGAACTCGAGAACGAGGACGCGTCCGAGGACAAGGCGGCTTCGGAGACCGACGAAGCGACCGCCGAGAGCTGAGGGCGCGCATCCCGCGATCGTGCCGGTTGCCGGCCGACGCACCGGCGGGTGACGATCGCGGGCCGGTTGGTCCGCGCTTCGTCGCGCAGGCCGCCCTGTCCCGGCCGGCGAAAGTCGCCGTCGCGATCAGGCCCCGCCCTCCGACGGAGCGTCCGGGCTCCGCCGGTTCGCGGCGCCCTCCGCCGGCAGGGCGATCGCCACGCGCAGGCCGGGCGCGTTGTCCTCCAGCGTCAGGCGCCCCTGATGCAGGCGCACGACGGCGGCGACGAGGCTCAGGCCCAGGCCGAAGCCCGGTGCCGATCGGGCGTCCTCCAGGCGCACGAAGCGGTCGAGGACGCGCCCGCGCTCGGCTTCCGGGATGCCCGGGCCGCGATCGGCCACCGTGACGACGATTTCCGCACCGATCCGCGACGCCGCCATTACGATCCCGCCCGGCGACCCGCCGCGGGCCTCGGCGCCGTACTTGATCGCGTTGTCCAGGAGGTTGGCGAGCGCCTGCCCCGCCAGCTCGCGGTTGCCGTCGACGATCAGGCCGTCCGGCGCCGACACGTCGAGGCGCTGGCCGCGCTCCTCGGCCAGCGCCTCGTAGAGCTCGCCGATCGCCCGCACGGACGGTCCGAGATCGAACGGCGCCATCATCTCGCGGGCGTTGCCCGCCTCGAGCCGCGCGATCATCAGGAGCGCGTTGAACACCCGGATCAGGCCGTCGCTGTCCTCGATCACCCCGTCCAGCGCCGCGCGCAGGGCGTCCGGCGAGCGCTCGCCGCGAAGCGCCTCGTCGGCGCGGTTGCGCAGGCGCGTCAGCGGCGTCTTCAAGTCGTGGGCGATGTTGTCGGAGACCTCGCGCAGGCCGCGCATCAGCTCGCCGATCCGCTCCAGCATCAGGTTCAGGTTCTGGGCGAGGCGATCGAGCTCGTCGCCGTTGCCCGCGACTGGCAGGCGGCGGCCGAGATCGCCCGCCATGATGGTGCCGGCGGTCTCGGTCATCGCGTCGACCCGCTTGAGGACCCGGCCGGCGACCACCCAGCCGCCGATGACGCCGAGCAGCACCACGACCGCGAGCGAGGTGCCGAAGGTGCTTGCGATCACCCCGCGCAGGCGGTCGCGCTCCTCGACGTCGCGGCCGACGAGCAGCCGGAAGCCGCCGGGCAAAGTGAAGATGCGCACGATCGCGCGATGGGTCTCGCGCCCTTGCGTCTCGCGGCTGCGGCCGTAGACGGTCTCCGCCTGTCCCGGCGTCGCCAGCACGCTCGCGGGCAGGTCGCCGACGTTGCCGACCACGTGGTCGCCGTTGGCCGTGGTCACGAGGTAGAGCGAGGCGCCGGGCTCGGCCGCCCTTCGCTCGACTGCGGAGATCAGCCGGCGCAGGCCGCCGCCGTTGTACTGCTCGGCGAGCCCGTTGATCTCGGCGTCGATCGTCGAGACGATCTGGTCGTCGAGGACGCGACGGGCGCTCCAGGCGATGGTGCCGAGCGCCACCCCGGCGCAGGCCGCGAACACGACGAGGTACGCGATCGACAGCTTGAACGCCGTCGTCCGGAACAGCTTCTGGATGCGGACGAAGGCGCTGTCCGGGGTCGGGACTTGCGGCGTCACGGGATGAGGATGCCGGCGATCGCGCGGGCTCGATCCGTCCTCGCGGGCATCATGATGGCGGTCGCGCCTCGTCGGCGCGCAGGATGTAGCCGGCGCCGCGGATGGTGTGGATCATCGGCGTGCCGAAACCCTTGTCGAGCTTGGCCCTGAGGCGCGAGACGTGCACGTCGATGACGTTGGTCTGCGGGTCGAAGTGATAGTCCCAGACGTGCTCCAGGAGCATGGTCCGGGTCACGACCTGGCCGGCATGGCGCATCAGGTACTCCAGCAGCCGGAACTCGCGCGGCTGCAGGGCGACGTCCTGGCCCGCCCGCGTCACCCGGTGGGAGAGCCGGTCGAGCTCGAGGTCGCCGACGCGGTAGGCGGTCGCCTCGGCGCTCGCGGCGGACGAGCCGCCGCGCCGGGCCAACACCTCGACGCGGGCGAGCAGCTCCGAGAAGGCGTAGGGCTTCGGCAGGTAGTCGTCGCCGCCGGCGCGCAGGCCCTTCACCCGGTCGTCCACCTGCCCCAGCGCCGACAGGATCAGCACCGGCGTCGTCACCCTCTGCTCGCGCAGGGAGCGGATCAGCGAAAGCCCGTCGAGCTTCGGCAGCATCCGGTCGACGATCAGCACGTCGTAGGCGCCGTCGCAGGCGAGGCCGTAGCCGTCGAGGCCGTCGGTCGCGTGGTCGGCGAGGTGCCCGGCCTCCCGGAACGCCTTGACGAGGTAGGAGACCGCCTCGCGATCGTCCTCGATGATCAGGAGCCGCATGGATTCGGTCCATAGCGCGGACCGGGACGGGGCGGAATGGGCTTGGACGGTCACGGTCGGGCTGCCCTCCATCATTCGGTCGTCCGCATCCTGCACCCGCCCGGATGACCGGGAGATCGCGGGAAGATGACCGTTCGGACAGGTTCGCCCGCCACGCGTTGCAGCCATGCCGGGAATGGCGGGATCGGATCGCAACCATGCGGCTTGTCCTGCCGCGCACGCCGTCGCCACGCCGACGATCCACCGACGGACCCGGGCCGGGCGACGGCGCACGACCCATCGCATCCACGGACAGGCCGCATGAACGACATCTCACGCCGTACCCTGATCGCCGCCGGCACCGCGCTCGCTGCCGGCGGTGCCCGCGCCGCCGAAGGGCCGATGCCCGAGCGCGCCGGCAAGGGGGCGGACATCCTCGGGCCGCGCAACCCCGCCCGCGAGGCCGAGGATCCCTATACCGTCGCGCCGCCCGCCACCGACCACGGCACGATGCCGAACCTGAAATGGTCGTTCGCCGACAGCCACATGCGCCTGGAGGAGGGCGGCTGGGCCCGGCAGACCACGGTGCGCGAGCTGCCGATCTCGAAGGCGATGGCGGGCGTGAACATGCGCCTGAAGGCCAACGCGGTGCGCGAGATGCATTGGCACAAGGAGGCCGAGTGGTCGTACATGATCAAGGGCCGTGCCCGGATCACCGCCATCGATCCGGACGGGCGGACCTTCGCGGACGACGTCGGCGAGGGCGACCTGTGGTACTTCCCCTCCGGCATCCCGCACTCGATCCAGGCGCTGGAATCCGACGTCGACGGCTGCGAGTTCCTGCTGGTGTTCGACGATGGCGGCTTCTCGGAAGACTCGACCTTCCTGATCACCGACTGGCTGGCGCACACCCCGAAGGAGGTGCTCGCCAAGAACTTCGGCCTGCCGGAAAGCGCCTTCGCGAACATCCCCGAGCGCGAGCTCTACATCTTCCCCGGCCCGAAGCCCGGCCCGCTGGCGGGCGACCGGATGGGGGGCGCCGGGCCGATCCCGAAGTCGTTCAGCCACCGGATGCTGGCGCAGGAGCCGATTCGCACGAAGGGCGGAACGGTGCGGATCACCGATTCGACCAACTTCCCGGCCTCGGAGACGATCGCCGCGGCGCTGGTCGAGCTCGAACCCGGCGCGATGCGGGAATTGCACTGGCACCCGAACGGCGACGAGTGGCAGTACTACCTCTCCGGCAAGGGGCGGATGACGGTGTTCGGCTCGGAGTCGAAGGCGCGGACCTTTGACTACCAGGGCGGCGACGTCGGCTACGTGCCGTTCGCCATGGGCCACTACATCGAGAACACCGGCGACACGCCGCTGACCTTCCTCGAGATGTTCAAGAGCCCGCGCTACGCCGACCTGTCCCTGCGCCAGTGGATGGCGCTGACGCCGCACGCGCTCGTCCAGGCCCACACCAAGCTCGATCCGAAGCTGATCGACGGGCTGTCGGCGAAGAAGGGCCCCGTGGTGCCGCTCTAAGGCGGCGCCCCTACACGTCGTTGCCAAGCCGGGCCGAACGGCCCGGCGTCGGGGCCGGAGCCGGGGGGCTCTGCTGGGCGACGCTCGGCGGCGCGTCCTGGCCGCGGCCGGGCACGACGACGAGGCGCTGGACCTCGCCGCGCAGGTAGGCCTGCAGGAAGGCCTGGTAGTCCTTGAACGACACGCAGCCGTTCGAGGCCCCTGTCGGCCCCAGCATGTAGGTGTGGGCGAGGAGCCCGACCCGGCCGTAGACCGCGGCGGTGCCGCCGACCGGCGTGAGCCGGATCGCGCGGACGCCGTGGAACAGGTCCTCGCGCTCGGTGAGGTCGTATGTGCCGGGCGGCGTCGCCCCCCGCATCCGCACGTGGACGTTGCGCGGGTCGTCCATCATCTCGCCAAGGCCGGAATGCGCCTCGAGCTTGGTGCCGTTGGGCAGCGTCACGATCCGCGCGCTGATGTCGTAGATCGCGACCGCCGCCGGGTCGGGGTTGGCCGGGGGCACGATCCGCTGGCGCGGCAGGTTCGCGGGGGAGGGCGTCTCCAGTGCGGCATAGGCCAACGCCGGCGTCGCGGTGCGCTCGATGCCGAAGAACTTCTCCAGGAAATTGCGATCGTCGGGGGCGGGCGCCGGGATCTGCGCCGTCCGGCTGCGGCGGGACGCCTGCCGGTCGGCGCGGCGGGTCGTCTCGGGACCGATCGGGCGCCGGAACTCCGGCGGCCGCGGCACCGGGAGCGGCACGGTCTGCGCCAGCAAGTTCGGCTCGGCAGCAGGCGGTGCGCCCGGAGGCGGCGTGTCCTGCGGGACCGGCTCCTGCTGCGCGAACGGGGTCGCCGGCTCCGGCGGCGCCTGCGGGCGCTCGGCGGACCAGTCGGGGAACGCTTCGAGCAGGGCCTCCCGCCACCGCGCGCGGGCTTCCGCTCCGAGCGTCGGCGCCGGGTCCTGAGCGACCGCGCCGGGCACGGCGCCGGCCGAGGCGACGAGGGGGTCCGATGTCGGTGCGGTGCGCAGGCCGCCGAGGACGACGCTTCCCGAGACGAGGGCGGCGACGGCTGCGACCGAGGCCGCCCTGAGGGCGACGCGGCGCAGGCTCGTGCTCGACCGAAACCGTTGCGCCTGTGGGCCGGAGGAGGGATCTTCGACCATGCGGGCACCGCCTGTTGCCAAACGGATGCCGTCGATCCGATCCCGCGACTGCCGGACGTATCCGTGCAAGCGGGCTGATCCGCACCCTCCCGGCCCGATCGGCCGAGCGGTGAGATGGCTCAGCCCGCCCGGTTTTTGTGGGGCGGCTTTATGGTTAACCGGCGACGAATCGTGGCCGTTCTCGGCCGGGGTTCGTCGCCGTGGCGGCCTGTCCGATCGCCGAGGTCAGTCCCCGTCGATCTGCCGGCCCATCAGGGCGATGGCGCGCTGGTACACCGAGGCGGCGTTCCAGCCCTGGAGCGCGGCGAAGTTGGGCTCGCCGGGCTGGTATCCGGCGCCGGCCTGCCAGCCGTGACCCTTCAGGAAATTCGCCGTCGAGCTGAGCGCCGCGCCGACGTTGTTGAGGTCGCCGGTGCCGTAGGTCAGCACGTTCTTCGGCAGGAACTGGGTATGCCCGACCTCGCCGTGGGCCGCGCCGCGCGTGGCGGACGTGATCAGGCCGCGGTCGACCAGGGTGAGGGCCGCGTAGAGCTGGTCGGTGAAGTAGGCCGAGCGGCGGCAATCGTAGGCCAGCGTCGCCACCGCGGACAGCGTGTTGACGTTGCCGCGCACCGCGCCGAACCCGGTCTCCATGCCCCAGATCGCCAGCAGCGGGCCGGGGGGAACGCCGTAGCGCTGCTCGATCTGCGCGAACAGCGCCGCGTTCTGGCGCTTGAGCGCCCGCCCGCGCGAAACGATGGTGGTGGCGCCGCGCTTGGCCAGGAACTGATCGAGCGAGAGCTTGAAGCTCTTCTGGCCCCGGTCGGCCGAGATGGTCGGCGTCGAGTAGGAGGTCTCCTGCAGGGCGGCGAGGCTCGCGGCGCTCGCCCGGCCGCGGGCTTCCTCGGCGAACTGGGTCTTCCAGGCCTCGAAGCCGCTCGCCGAGTTGCCGCACTGGGCCGCCTCGGCGCCGCCGGCGAAACAGGCGAGCGCCACCGCGGCAACGGCCGCCAGGGAGGCGCGGCGCTTGGGGTCGGTCACGAAGATCTCCATCGACAGTCGGTTGGGTTGGGGGTTGGGTCGGGCTGGGAAACGCGGCACGGTTCGGCCAGAACGGCGCGGTGCCGGCTTCCTGCGGTCTGGCTCGCTATGTAGCGGGCGTTGCAGCCGGACATAACCCCGCGCCCGCCACCGAGGACAAGTTCATGAAGGTTGTTGCAGATCTGTGCATCGTGCCGATGGGCGTCGGCCCCTCGGTCTCGCCCTACGTCCGCGAGATCAAGACGATCCTGGAGACGAGCGGGCTCGACGCCGAGATGCATGCCAACGGCACCAACATCGAGGGCGAGCTCGCCGACATCTGCCGGCTGATCGAGCTGTGCGAGGAGCGGCTGAGCCAGATCGGCGTGCAGCGCGTGTTCTACACGATGGCGTTCTCGTCGCGCCGGGACAAGGCGCAATCGATGGCCGACAAGCTGACCGCGGTCTCGTAGCGCTCGGAGATCCCCACCGCGCGCGGCAACCGGGCCGGCTCAGAGATAGTGGCGGAACACCGTCTGGCCGACCGTCGACTCGTGCTCCGCCGACAGCAGGTCGGCGAGGCAGCGATAGGCCAGCAGCAGGCCGGTCGCGAGGGCGGCCAATGCCAGGAGGAGCGGGTTGGCGAGCGGCGTGACGGCGAAGGCCAGGGCCACGAGGACGACGGGAAGACGCAGGAGCCGGGTCGCGATGGTCATCTGTGCTGCCTCGCCGTCGTCGGGTCATCGAACGCACCCACGGTAGGCGCCGCGGGTTGCACGAATGTTTCCTGCGCCCGACGCAGCCGCTTCGGGGTGCTCCAGCGCACCTCGGCTCTCCGAAGCCGGAAATTTCGTGCCGAATGCGTCGGCGCGGCCCGACGAGCCCTCGTCGGGCCGGCGCATCGGCAGGATGCCATCGCGACGGCTCGGCCAGTCGTCGGCGTCGCTGTTGCTGCCCGCCCCGCCGAGACGTTGTGGATTGCCGGTATGATGCGAGACAAACGCCACGGTCGAGCGACGCTCGAGACCGAGGGCGCCGTGCCACGGGAGACGGCGAAAAACCGAAAGTCAGCGGTCCGTGGCGGAGGGAGCGGGATTCGAACCCGCGATACCGTTTCCGGTATACACACTTTCCAGGCGTGCGCCTTCAACCACTCGGCCACCCCTCCGTGCCCGGCAAGCGTCGGCGCCGCGCATCGCGCGGGCGGCGGACGGTTCGACCGGGTGGCGTGCTGTACCCGCCGCGTCGCCCGGGTGCAAGCGGCTTGACCGCTGCGCTCTAGGAGCGTGCGCGGCGCGACACGAGCGTGGTGGTGGCGATGGCGAGGCCGGTCCCGAGCATCGCCGCGCCGCCCTTGACGACGAAATCGGCGAGGCGGCCGTGCCGGGTCAGGGTGAGACCCTGCCCGAGCTCCAGGATGGCCGCGAGGGCGACGACGCCGACGAGGACGACGAGCCATCGGCGCGGATAGGCGAGGGCGAACAGCATCCCGAGCGCGCCGTAGGCGAGCGCGCGCTCGACGTTCGCGGGCGCCACGGACGGCCGCAGGTCGATCGGCGACAGGGTGACGAAGACGAGCGCGGCCACCACGAGCCAGGCCGTGACGCGGAAGAAGGATTGCATCGGGTCGTGTCGCCCGAGACCGGCCTGCGGGTCAATGCAGGCGATCGATGAGCTTGGCGTGCGGACGCGAAGCTAAGTCACCGCCCGTGGGCTATCGGCCTCCATGGCTGCCGAGCCTCACGGTTCTCGATGCGGGCGCCCGACGCTCCGGCCGACGCTCACGGTCGCCCGCGAGCCGCCTCGGACGTCGGTGCGGCAGGAGGGGCCGTCTGCCGGACGCGCCGACGGTCGGCGCGCGCTCAGAACCAGGACCGCGTGGCGAAGGAGTAGTCGACCTTCAGGCCGAACAGGAACTGGTCTGGGTTGCCGAACGGGCGCCGCACCAGCGGGCTGTCGCCGGAGGAGCCGAGGATGCGCGAGTAGCCGGCGTAGCCGGTATAGGCCCAGGTCGCGTCCTGGGTGTAGGTGACCGCGCCGAGCACGCCCGCGGAGAAGAAGCTGCCGGGGTCGTAGGCGGCGACGCGACCGTTCACGGCGGCTTCGTCGGCGGTGACGCCGAAGTACTTCCGCGCGTAGGAGGCGTCGCCGATGTTCAGGCGCGGTCCGATCGAGAACTGGAAGCGGTCGACCGGCAGGATGTAGTCCGCCCCGACCGAGCCGACGGTGCCGTGGTGCCCGTACACGCCCTGCCGGACTTCCACCCGCGTGCGGATCGACGGGATCGGGTAGAACTCGATGAACAGGCCCGGCTCGACGGCGAAGCGCGCATCGCGGAAGCCGAACAGGTGCCGGCGGTCGTCGCCGTAGTAGCGGCCCGGCACGAAACGCGCGGTCGGGCCGATGCGGAACACCGCGTTGTCGTAGAGCGAGAAGCTGAACCCGTCGTCGGGCGCGGAGAAGCGGCGCGGCTCGCCGGCGCGGCGCACGTCGATCGCCGGGTAGCCGATCACCGTGTAGTCCTCCGAGCCGGGATAGCGCGGCGTGAACTGGAGGTTGCCGGTCAGGGTCACGATCCAGGTGTCGGGATCGACCTGCGCGAAGGTCGGCACTGCCCGCGGCATGATCGCGCCGAGGTCGGCGGCGAGGGCCGATCCGCCGAGGGCGATCGCGAGGGGGAGGGCGAGATAAGCCGCACGCGGCTTCGAGGAGGGGCGAACCGCATTGCTCATGGCCGATCTTATAGACACGCCGAACCGCGCTCCGCCCGCGTTTCATCCCGTTGCGGCCGCAAAAACCCCGATTGTGTCCGCGACGCAACGAACGCTTGCAACCGGCCGAACGGGTGATCGCGTCCGGTGCGTCTCAGGATTGCAGGGCTTCGGGTCGAAGGGTCGGGGTCATGCCCCGAGCAGCGGCGGCGGCCGGCGCGAGACCCAGCCGGCCGCCGCGTCGTAGGCGGCGCCGAGCTGCAGGCAAGCCAGCTCGCCCCGGTTGGGGCCGACGATCTGGATGCCGGTCGGCAGCCCGCCGGGGCCGAACCCGGCCGGAACGTTCAGGGACGGCAGGCCGCTCATGGTCGCCGGGATCACCACCTGCATCCAGCGGTGATAGGTGTCCATCCTGCGCCCGCCGACCTCTTTCGGCCAATCGAGGCCGATCGCGAACGGGAACACCTGCGCGCTCGGCATCACCAGGAAGTCGAAGCGCTCCATGAAGGTCCGCACGGCCTCGTACCAGGCGGTGCGACCCTCCTGCGCCGACCTGATCTGGTCGGCGGTGAGGGCCAGCCCGTGCTCGACCTCCCAGATCGCCTCGGGCTTGAGCAAGGCGCGGTGCGCCGGGTCGTCGTAGAGCGGGCGGAGGCTCGACGCATTCATCCAGGCGCGCAGCAGGACGTAGTCCTGCCACAGCCGCTCCATGTCGAAGGCGGGCTGGGCGTGCTCGACGCGGCAGCCGACCGCCTCGAAGGCCGATAGCGCCTCGGCCCCGCATTCCAGCACCCCGGGATCGAAGGGCAGCTGCCCGTCGAGGTCGCCGAGCCACGCGATCCGCGTGCCGGAAAAATCGCGCTTCAGGTCCTCGGCGAAGATCGCCGGATCCTGCGGGATCGAGAACGGCACGCGCGGGTCGGCGCCGGCCTGAACCGACAGCATCAGGCCGATATCGGCCGGCGAGCGGCCGATCGCACCGGAGACGCCGAAGCCCGGCGTGAACACGTCCGGTGCGGCGATCGGGATCCGGCCGTAGCTGGTGCGCAGGCCGAACAGGTTGTTGAAGGCCGGCGGGTTGCGAAGGCTGCCGGCATGGTCGCTGCCGTCGGCCACCGGCTGCATCCGCAACGCCACCGATACCGCGGCGCCGCCGCTCGAGCCGCCCGCGGACCTGCTCTGGTCGTAGGCGTTGGCGGTGGCGCCGTAGACCGGGTTGAAGGTGTGCGAGCCGAGGCCGAATTCCGGGACGTTGGTCTTGCCGATGAACACGGCGCCGCCGCGGCGAAGCCGTCCCGCCATGATCGAGTCGGCCGGCGCGATCCGGTCGCGGAAGATCGGCGAGCCCTGCGTGAACGGCAGGCCGCGGACCGCATCGAAATCCTTCACCGCCAGGGGAAAGCCGTGAAGCGGGCCGGCGCTCTCGCCGCGGGCGAGGCGGGCGTCGCGTTCCGCGGCTTCCGCGATCAGGCGGCCCGGGTCCTGCAGCGCGACGATCGCGTTCACCGCCGGGTTCAGCCGCGCGATCCGCGCGAGCGCGGCTTGCATCACCTCGACGCAGGACACCGCCTTCCGGTGGATCGCGGCGGACAGCGCGACCGCGCTCATGTCGAGGATGTCGGACGGCGCGCTGGATGTCATCGGAACTCCATCGGGCAGGCGGTCAGGTCAGCCGCCCTTCCTGATAGGCGTGGCAGGCGACGCCATCGATCAGCGCCGGCACCTCGGCCCGGCAGCGGTCGTCGGCGAAGGGGCAACGCGGGTTGAAGCTGCAGCCCGGCGGCGGGTCGATCGGGTTGGGGATCTCGCCGGAGACCGGCGTGCGCTGCCGCCCGGTCAGGCCGATATCGGGCACCGCGTCGAGCAGCATCCGGGTATAGGGATGCTTCGGATGCGTGAACAGCTCGCGCCCGCCGCCGATCTCGACGACGCGGCCGAGATACATCACGCCGATCCGTGTCGCCATGTGGCGCACCACGGCGAGGTTGTGACTGATGAACAGGTAGGTCAGCCCGAGCCGGTCCTGCAGGTCGCGCATCAGGTTGAGGATCTGTGCCTGCACCGACACGTCGAGCGCCGAGGTCGGCTCGTCGCCGACCAGGAACTCCGCTTCCGACGCGAGCGCGCGGGCGATGGCGATGCGCTGGCGCTGCCCGCCGGAGAAGGCGTGCGCGTACTTCACCCGGTCGTCGGGATGCAGGCCGACCAGCGTGAGCAGCTCCCCGACGCGGTCGGCGATCGCCGTCTCGCCCCGGATCAGGTCGAAGGCCCGGATCGGCTCGGCGACGATCCGTCCGACACGCCAGCGCGGGTTCATCGACGCGTAGGGGTCCTGGAACACCATCTGGATGCGTCGCCGCAGCCGGCGGCGGGCCGCATTCTGCGCCGGATCGGTCATCGAGACGCCGGTGATGCGGACGTCGCCCGCGCTCGGCGGAAGCAGGCCGACCACCATGCGCGCGACCGTCGACTTGCCGGAGCCGGATTCGCCGACCAGGGCGAAGGTCTCGCCGCGCTCGATCGTGAAGGCGACGCCGTCGACCGCCTTCAGCCACTGCTTCGGCTGCCGCTCGATCATCCGGTTGAGCCACGGCTTCGACACGTCGAACAGCCGTCGCAGGCCCTCGACCTCGACGTACGGCGCGGGCGCGCTCATGCCGCCACCTCGGCGCGATCGTAGAGGTGGCAGGCGACGCGGTGC
>NZ_JAKSYF010000105.1:0-931 GCF_022829745.1 Methylobacterium sp. E-016 | reverse complement strand
TGAGACCCCGTTTCATAAGGGGCAGCCGCGGATCGCTGCTTGGGGTGAGCGGCGAGCATCGTCAGCGTTGGGAGAGTGTCTGACGCTCACCCTGGAACGCCGATGTGGACACCCGCCGCCCGTGCCGAGCTTGCGCGCGAGAGCCTGCCCTACGCAAGCAGCGTGACCGACACGGAGTGGGCGCTGATCGCCCCGCTCCTACCTGAGCCGTCGCGCGCGGGTCGTCCCTGGCGCTGGCCGTTGCGGGCAATCCTGGACGGCATCCAGTACGTCCTGCGCACCGGCTGCGCGTGGCGGCATCTGCCGTTGGACTTCCCGCCCTGGTCCACCATTCACCGCTGGTTCTTGCGCCTGTCGAAGGCGGGTGTGTTCGAGCGCCTTGCCCACGCCCTCACCATGGCCGACCGTGCGCGCGCCGGGCGCGAGGCCAGCCCGACCGGCGCCATCCTCGATGCGCAGGCCGCGCGCTCGGGCGGCGTCGGCGTCAAGGGGAAGCGCGGCTACGACCCGGCCCGGCGCGTGGTCGGCCGCAAGCGCCATGCGCTCACCGATATGGATGGCCGTCTGCTCCTGGCCACCGTCTCGACGGCCGACCGGCACGACAGCCACGGCGGGGTCGCTCTGCTGCAGGCCTCGCGCCGCCTGTGGCCATTCCTGGCTCACTGCTTTGCCGATCAAGCCTATCAGGGCGAGCGCGTCGGCGACGCCACCGCCATCACCGTCGAGATCGTCCGACCGGACAAGGGACAGAAGGGCTTTGCCGTCCAGCCCCGCCGCTGGGTCATCGAGCGGACTTTCGGCTGGATCGCCCGATGCCGCAGGCTTGCCCGCGACTACGAGGCGACCCCGTCCTCGGCGCTCGCCTTCTTTGTCTTGGCGGCCGCTATGATCCTCGTCAGACGGCTCGCGCACCCCTTATGAAACGGGGTCT
>NZ_JAKSYF010000194.1:0-15328 GCF_022829745.1 Methylobacterium sp. E-016 | reverse complement strand
CCCTCCTCGCCTGGATCGTGCTCGGCCTGATCGCCGGCTTCATCGGCAGCAAGATCGTCAACAACACCGGCCAGGGGCTCGTCGTCGACATCCTGCTCGGCATCGTCGGCGCCGTCGTCGGCGGCTTCCTGTTCAACCAGTTCGGCCAGCCCGGGGTGTCCGGGGTGAACCTCTACAGCCTCCTCGTCGCCGTCGTCGGCGCCGTGGTGGTGCTGTGGATCTACCACACCCTTATGGGCCGTCGCCGGGTTCTCTGACGGTGAGCGACCCCGCCGCCATCGAGCCGCTTCTCCCTGGAGCGCAGAACAAGCACGCGGCGGAGGTCGTCGTCGGCGAGAGCGTATCGCTTCCGCTGCTCGCCGAGACTGCCCGCATCGACAAGCATCTGGTCGAGACTGGGCGCGTGCGGGTCTCGACCCGAACCGAGACGATCGATCAGACCCTGCGCGAGACCCTACGCAGCGACCGGGTCGGGGTCACCCGGGTGCCAATCAATCGGACCCTGGCCGAGGGTGAGATGCCCCCGGTGGTTCGTGAGGAGGACGGGGTGACCATCATCCCAATCCTTGAAGAGATCCTCGTCGTCGAGAAGCGCCTCGTCCTGAAGGAGGAGGTGCACGTCCGCCAGGCCATAGCGGTCGAAGACGTCGAGGTCCCGGTGACACTGCGCAAGCAGCACGCCGAGGTCGAACGCGTGGATCCGGAAGGCCACGCAAGCGAGCAGATCAATCCCCTATCAAGCCAGGAGCAAACATCATGACGCAGACGATCACCGCGCTCTTCGATCGCCCGACTGAGGCACAGGCCGCTCAAGCCAAGCTCGTCGCCGCCGGCATCCCGCAATTGGCGATCAAGCTGGTGCAGGGAGCGCAGACGGCCCGCACCAGCGGCTCTTACGACTACCGCAAGGACGAGGGCGGGTTCTGGGGCTCGCTCAAGGATTTCTTTATGCCCGAGGAGGATCGCTATGCTTACAGCGAGGGTCTGAGCCGAGGCGGCACGCTGCTGACCGTGAGTGTCGAGCCGACGCAGTCCGACACAGTCTACGACATTCTGGAGCAGAACGGTTCGATCGATCTCGACCAGCGTGAGAGCGCTTGGCGCCAGGAAGGCTGGAGCGGCTACTCGGCCGGTGGAGCTACTGCAGCGAGCTCGACCACGGGTACGACGGCGACCGGAACGTCGGCTACGGGCGCCGCGGCCTTGAAGGCCGCCGGCACGACCACCGGCGAGTCGGACTACATCCCGGTCGTCGAGGAGCGGCTCAACGTCGGCAAGCGCATGGTCGACAGCGGCCGGGTGCGGGTGCGCTCCTACGCCGTTGAGAGGGCGGTAAGCGAGAACGTGACGCTGCACGACGAGACCGTGCACGTCGACCGGCGCGTGGTCGACCGGGCAGTAACCCCGGGCGACGAAGCCCTGTTTGCTGAGAAGGTCATCGAGGCGACCGAGATGCGCGAGCAAGCGGTGGTGTCGAAGGAAGCCCGGGTCGTTGGCGAGGTCGGCATCCGCAAGGATGCGGCTCAGCGCGTCGAGACTGTGACCGATAAGGTGCGCCATACCGAGGTCGAGGTCGAGGACGAGCGCGGCAACGTCAGCCGCACTGGCACGACCGGCACCACGGTGACGGACGCTGCGCCCAGCACCCGCAAGCCGGTCTGATCCATCCGAGAGGCGCTGCCTGGAGCTTGGACGCACCAGGCAGCGCACCATGCCGAGATCCGAGTTCGGGTCGGCCCGTTCTCGACCGCAACCCGTCAAACAGGCGCCGCCATGTCCTTGAACCGCTCACTTCTTCTGCTCTTGCCGCTGCTCGCGGCATCACCCGCATCGGCGCAGACGACCGTCACCGGGCAGCCGGCAGCGGGTGGGGTCTCCAGTGCGACCTCCGGTGGTCAGAACGCTGTGACGCGGCCGAACACGGATCACGCCAACACGACAGTGGTCACAGGAGCGGGAGCGAACGTCAAACTGGAGCGGGGCGCCAACAGCTTCACCGAGGGTGAGGCCCGCCGGCGTCTCGATCAGGCCGGCTACCACGAGGTCAAGAACCTCAAGAAGGACGGCGACGGCATCTGGCGCGGCGATGCGCTGATGGGCAGCAAGCCGGCCAGCGTCGGCCTCGACTTCAAAGGCAACGTCGCGGTGCGCTAGCCGCTTTCCGCGTTCGATTCATCCGGTTCAAACCCTTCGGAGTGCTTCCATGCCCACACAGACCCTCTCGGCCCTGTACGATCGCTCCGACGACGCTGCGGCGGCCGTGACGAAGCTGGAGGCGGCCGGTGTGCCGCACTCCGACATCAGTCTCGTCGGTAACAAGACGGAGACGACCACCACTGGAACGAGCGATCCGGTGGGCCATGCCACCAACGGTGCAGGGACCGGTGCAACCCTCGGCACGATCCTGGGCGGCGGTGCCGGTCTCCTCGCCGGCCTCGGGCTGATGGCCATCCCGGGCGTCGGTCCGGTCGTGGCTGCGGGCTGGCTCGTCGCGACGTTGACCGGTGCCGGCCTCGGTGCCGCGGCAGGTGGTTTGACCGGTTCGTTGACCAGCGCCGGCGTGAGCGAGACCGATGCGCATGCCTACGCTGAAGGCGTACGCCGGGGTGGTTCGCTACTGACCGCGAAGGTGGATGAGGCCCACGCCGTCGTGGCCATGCGCATCCTGGAGGAGCATGGCGCTGTCGATCTCGACGCGCGTACAAAGGGTTGGGAAAGCGAGGGCTGGAGCAGCAAGACTGCTGGCGCGTCGCACAGCGATACTTCGACCTTGATTGGTTCGGACGCAGCCGCAGGCTCGATCGTGCGCGAGAACGATGCGGTCGGCGCTCCCGTGGCTAGCCCGGATACACGGACGTCCGGTGCTCGCCGGGTGCGTGTCTACAATCACCCGGTCTGATCATCGGGATCCGCGCGCCAGCGCAGCCTTGGCATCAACCAATCCGATCAACCTGGTCGAAAGGCCGCTTCAGGAGTCCAGATCATGGGCCTACTCGACAGTATCATCGGCAGTGTGGTCGGCGGCAACGCCAGTCAGCAGCAGGGCGCCGGCGCCAGTCCCCTTGTAGGCGTCCTGATGAGCCTTCTGGCCGCACGGGCCGGAGGCGGCGGCCTTGGCGGCATGCTGGGCAACGCAGGTAACAGTCTTGGCAGTGGCCAGGGTGGTCTCGGTGGTCTGCTCGGAGGTGGCGGAGCAGGTGGGCTTGGTGCCCTCGTCGAGCAGTTTACCCAGGCCGGCCATGGTGGGGCAATCAACTCTTGGATCGGCCAAGGACAGAACCAGCCGATCGCACCGCACGATCTCGGAGCGGCGCTCGGTCCGGAAACAGTGGGGCAGCTCTCACAGCAGACCGGCATGGGAAGCTCCGACCTGCTGTCGCAGCTCTCCCACCTGCTGCCAGGTGTGATCGACCAGCTCACCCCGCAAGGCCGGATGCCGACTGAGCAGGAGCACGCACACTGGTAGCTCTTGTTACGCCTACCCAGGACAAAACGAGCTTTGCCGTTCTATTTGGATCAGCACAGAGGTGTTCGTCCTTGGCTCCTAACGACAACGCTTGCCTTTCTGATAGTCGGCAGCACCGAAGCCAACCACTAAGTATCGATTAGTCTAGACAAGCTCGATACTCATTCGAGACAGGCCGGCCTCTCCCGCAACGAGCTTCTTTCCCGGCTCTCATCAGAGCTTCCTTCGGCGGTGGACCGCTACACCCCCGGCGGCAGGCTGCCCGCCCACTGAGGCGTTGCACCTGAGGACATCCCGCACGCCGGTCGGGGCCTTTCCCAGCCGGACGCGCCGGTCGACACGACCGCAACGAGCACCGTGACGGTGCCACCCGAGGAACCCACCATGGCCAAGACCGCGCACGCTGAGGCTGCCAAGCACCACGAGGCCGCCGCCAAGTCGCACAAGACCGCCGCCGAGCACCACGAGAAGGGCGACGAGACCGCCGCCGCCAAGCACTCGAAGGAGGCCCATGGCCACTCCGAGAAGGCACACGAGAGCTCGACCAAGGCTCACGGCAAGAGCGCCAAGAAGTAACACACCCCATCCAACCGCCGGACGCGCATTCCGCGCGCCCGGCACCAACTTCGGAAAAAAAAACCATGGAAGAGAACCGCATCACCGGTGCAGCGAAGGAATTCGGCGGCAAGGTCCAGGGCGTCTTCGGCGACGTGACGGGTGACCGCGAGACCAAGGCCAAGGACGTCGCCAACGAGGCCAAGGGCAACGTCGAGAACCTGTACGGGCAGGCCAAGGACGCTGTGCGCGACGTTGCCGACCAGGCCAGTGACCTTGCGCAGGGTGCCCTGAAGCAGGGTCGCGACGCCTTCCCCGACGCCGAGCGCACCTACCGTCAGGGCGCCGACACGGTGACGAGCTACGCCAAGGAGTCCCCGCTGATGATGGCCGCGATGGCGGGCGCACTCGGCTACCTTCTCGCGATGGTCGTCCACGGCCGCCGCTAGGTGCGGCCCCACCCAAGCCGTCCCGCAGGTCAGGAGCAGCACCATGAGCGATCCCACCCGACTTGCGGGTCCGCCCCTCGCCGATGGCCCGATGCAGGCGCCACGCTCACCGGCTGGTTTGGCCGATGCCGTGCGCGACCAAGCCAGCGGCTATGCCGACCGGCACAAGATCGAGGCTGCAGGCTTCCTCTCCGAGCTCGCCGGCGCGCTGCGTTCGGGCGGTAGCCAACTCAATGGACAAACACAGGTAGAGCCGTTCGTCCACGCTGTCGCCGACAACCTCGACGCGTTCTCGGACCGTATCATACGCCGAGGCTGGCGTGAGCTTTACCGCGACGCCGAGGGGGGGCGCACTAGGCCACCCGTTGGCGACGGCCCTGGTGATCGGGGCGCTCGGGTACGGCGCTTTCCACGTCATCCAGTCCGGCGAAGGAGGTGCTGGCAAATCGCCCGGTGAACCCAGGCAGGCGTGGGGCGGGTACCCTTGAGCGCCGTCCCGCCACCCACGTCTCCCCATGGCATTCCCAGTTTGCTCGCCGAAGCGCTCCGGGGTGCAGGCGACGTCGTCCGGGGCGAGATCGCCCTGTTCCGCCAGGAAACAACCGACAGCCTGCGAAGCGTGGTCATCGGCCTCGCGGCGATGGCCGGCGCAGCGGTGTTCGCAATCGTCGGCTTCCTGGTCCTGGTCGACGCTTTGATGAAGTGGCTCGCCGCTGTCGTCGGCTCGGAGGCGCTCTCCGCCCTGATCGTCCGTGTCGTCTTCCTCGTTCTCGGCATCGTCCTGGTGCTGACCGCCAGGAGCCGGTTCTCGCTCAACGGGCTCATGCCGACTCGGACAGGCCGCCAGCTTCGGCAGGACACCACCGTTATCAAGGAGCACGCAGACGCATGATGAGTGATGCCGACGCTTTGGAGCACGAGATCGAGGCAAGCCGCGGCCGCCTGGGCCGGACGCTGGACAGTCTTACGCAGCGCCTCACCCCCACCGGCATCGTCGAGAACATGCTCGGCAGCATCCGCCACGACGCGACCGGGGCCGTCCTCTACGACGGCGCGCTGGAGGCTGTCCGCCGCAACCCGGTGCCAGTCCTCATGATGTGCCTCGGCACCGTGATGCTCCTCAAGGGCAAGGGTCCCATTGGAGGGGCTGCCTACCGAGCCATACGCGATCCGGATCGGTTCGCCGTACCGAGCACTGCCATTGCCTCGAAGCCTCCAGCTACGACATCGAAAAATTTCCGGTGACCGAGACAATGACAGTCCACGACGCAGAAATGGCCAGCGTCGAAAACAGCCCTGGGACGAGGCGATATGAGCTCGCCGCGACACTGGTCAAGCTTGGGATATTCGGCAGCAGCTTTCCGTCCAGTCAGCACCTGTTCTGGCTGGACCAAGTACGGCGCCTAAGCCCAAATAATCGCAATGCACTGACTCCCCACCCAGAGAAACGCATTTAATTGCAGCTCGCTAATTCGATGAAATAGCGAAAACACTGCGGCTAAAGCACTTCTTTTTCTCAATCATATACCCATTGCGTCGAGTTAAAAGTATTGAAAGGATTCTCGCATGACCATCGAGCAAGTCTGCCTGGTGGTCGTTCTAAACCTTCTCATTGGCATGTTCATCGCACGACTAAGGCACCTGCGTACGCCCCCATCCGCAAGCCTGATCTTGGTCGCGATGATCCTCACTGGCTTTGCGATGATCTGGCGCTCCCTCATGATCTAATATCGTCCACAGTCGACCTGCTTCTGATCACAGCGGTTGGAAAAATTGTCTGAGCGCATGGAATGGGTCGCAAGACTGACGCAGATGTGCGTACGCTGCCTCGACCCGAGGCCCCCCTTTTTTGAGCCTACTTCCCGAGATGCCCCATGACTGACCCTATCCAACAGCTAACCCCTCAGCCACGGACTGAGACCTCCCCAATAGTCTGGACCCTCTTTCTCGGAACCGCGCTTCTTGGATTGGTGGCTCTACCGCATCGCCGACTCAGTTCGCGCCCGGAAGGCGCATCGAGTCAGCTAGGCGCCGAGGAAGGCCCAAGAACCCACGAAGGAGCGGCCGCTTCCCAGGTCGCAGATACAGAGGTTGACCGAGGCCGTAAGGCGTCCACCCCATCCGAGATCCCGGCCAAAGGTTGGCTCGATATTGGCAAGCGCCTGTTCCAAGAGTTCGGAAACGACCGTGTGCTGCTGGTTGCGGCAGGAGTCACATTCTACGCCATCCTGGCGTTGTTCCCGGCCATTGGCGCCTTTGTCTCGATCTACGGCCTTGTGGCCGACCCTACGACCATCAATGGACAGTTGGCCTCTCTTCAAAGCGTCATGCCGAGCGGTGCCCTCGATATCATCGGCGAGCAGGTCAAGCGCATCGCAGCAAAAGGAGGCGGCACCCTCGGTTTCACCGCGGCCTTCGGCATCGTCGTGTCGATCTGGAGCGCCAACGGCGGCATGAAGGCAATCTTCGATGCACTAAACATTGTCTACGACGAGAAAGAGAAGCGCAACTTCTTCTGGTTAAACCTGAGATCTTTGACTTTCACAGCCGGGGCACTTTTATTTGTGGTTCTAGCTCTTGTTGGTATCGTTGTGATACCGGCTGCGCTAGCCTTGTTGAATTTGGGTTCGATGGAGTGGGTCATCGCCTTGGCACGATGGCCGATCCTACTCCTCGTTGTCCTAGGCAGCCTGGCGCTTTTGTACCGATATGGTCCGAGTCGGGAAGCTGCTAAGTGGCGTTGGGTCACGTGGGGAAGTGGCGTTGCTGGTGTTCTCTGGATTGTCGTGTCAGCGCTGTTCTCATGGTATGTGTCAAGCTTCGGCAACTACAACGAAACCTACGGGTCCCTCGGAGCCATCATCGGCTTCATGACCTGGATCTGGATTTCTACGACCATCGTCCTGCTCGGAGCGGAGTTGAACGCCGAGATGGAACATCAGACAGTCACCGATACGACCACCGGTCGGCCGGAGGAGCTTGGTGCACGCAAAGCGAATGTGGCTGACACGGTCGCCGCTTCCGCATGAAAAGCAGACGAGACGTGCGACCCATTGCGGTCGCACGTCTCGTCTGCATCGTGACAGACTCTGTATTTGCCTATCAGTACTAAATTTAACGATCACTCGCACATAAAAGATATTAATCCCATTGATTCGTATGCCGGGGATCCGAACGTCTTCCGCACATAGGCAGTCGGCGGTTCTCGACGCAACCCGGTTGCTTGGTTCGCCACAGGCGCTTCCAACGAGCGGCCATTCATCGGCTGTCCGGCAACTTCGACTAGGGGAATAGGCCGAAGCTCGGGCGGCGTTGGAAGGCGGACATCAAACTTTGCTTATTCACCAAACATTATATTTCGTTTCCGGAACTATCACTGGGTGAGCAGGAGCTTCCCCGAGATCGGACCAACGCCTTTAGGTACCGGCACGCTGGTAGCGTCGTAGTTCGAGTTGAGGTACAGGTTCGGCCCTTCATAGAGGTTGACTTGTGCGGCGACGATTACGGTGTAGGCGGACTGATCAGCCACAGGCTTGTCCGCGTCGATCACCAACCGGCCAACAGGTAGGTAGATCGTCCCCAGCATGGTCCGCGCGTCGCCACTGATAATGCGGTAGGTACGCAGAGGGCGCGTCAAACCTAGGGGCTGAGGTGTCGGCGACGGGGCCGGGGAAAGAGGAGAGAGCAAAGCGCCTACGAAGCTGATGATTGCGGTCGTCGGGTCGACAGGACTGCTGACAGTTCGATCTTCAGCCATCAATAGGCCGGCCATGATACCCGTAGTCGGAGCTGCTAAGCTGATTGTTGACTTTTTGTCGAACAGCAAACCAGCTTGATCTCCGGCAAAAAACAGGCCGACATCCGTACCTGTCAGTGAGCCCTTCTGATCCACCACGAGCGGCCCATCCTTCATAACGTAGATGCCGGATCGAAGAGTGACGTTTGCCTTCTTCGTGATGTGCAAGCCGCCGCAGTAAGTGCCGGGATCAAGGGTGACGCTCTGGTCGACAAGGTTCTTACTGGTATCACCCTTGCTGTTGGCCGAAGCCGGGATCAGCATGCAACTGCCCGGTACGGGTAGAGAGCGGTCTTTGAGCGGATCACCCAGCGTCGGACAGCCCGTTTGCGGTGGGGGTGCGAAGTTCGCTCGCGCTCCACTGTAGCCCCCCGCCGAGCAGATGGTCTGAGCTTTGGCCATGGCACTGTCGCCGCCGACCATGCCTTTGACGTTGGATGAATTTGAATAAAGCGAGCACCCATCTGCGGTGACCTCGGCCCTCTTCTGCAGGTTGAAGGCGCCGGGTGCGCTCTGGTCAAGGGTGAGCATGCACAGGCGCATTTTGCCAACGACGTTGGCTCGCGCTTGTACCGCCACCACCGTCGTACGAATGCCTACAAAGGCGCCGAAAGCCAGCCTCACCGTTTCCTCAGCGCGAGCGAACACACTTGTCTTATCTTTAGCTACAGTAACGGTGAGCGTGAATGGTCGATCCGGTAACAAATGGGCGCTGTCTCGAACCGTCTGTTCGGTCACGCCTTGGACTGATTCAACGGTCGATGATGCGAGCTTGAGGGTGTTACCACCGGCAAGGGTTCCCGCATCGACAGCACTCTGAAGTTGGGTGCGGCGGTACGAGAGGCGGGCATAGTCGACGCCGCCGCCGACGAGGCCAAGCAGTAGAGTTGCACTTAGACCGAAAATGATTGCGACACCGCCGCGGCAATCAACCAAGAAGCCATCTCGGCGACTTAGCGTACTAGGTACT
Organism: Methylobacterium sp. E-016; assembly: GCF_022829745.1. NCBI lineage: Bacteria > Pseudomonadati > Pseudomonadota > Alphaproteobacteria > Hyphomicrobiales > Methylobacteriaceae > Methylobacterium > Methylobacterium sp. E-016. Next base: position 6,092 of record NZ_JAKSYF010000194.1, on the reverse strand, counting down.
TCGAAGCGCGGCTCATCGATGGCCACTTCTAGAGGGACAACCTTCACCTGGGGTGTATGAAAGAGCGATCGCATGGCACTTTGAATGACGGAAGAAAATCAAAATAGTCTTAAAGACGCGCAAAGACTGATGACTACGTCAAGCGATTGCTGGATAAGAAACGTGTTGTGACGGGGGGGCTATAACTCTGTTAAGCAAAAATTCATATTTAAAAGTAATATAAATTATCAACCCACAACAGGACATTTGAATGTAAATTTCTGCATTGGATGAGCATAACTTATTTTTAAGGCTGGTTGTATATGTATACCTCGTATGCTGCACGGTTTGTCTAGTTTTAAGCGGCAGCTACGTTGGGAGGTGCCCATGCAGTTGGGTAGGCAGTGCCGATTGGCTTCCTTTTTCAGCTCCGAAAGTGGCAATGTCATAGTAATTTTTGGGCTCACCCTGCCCCTCCTTGTCGGTGCGAGCGGCCTCGCGATTGACTACGGCAATGCTGTGCGTATCCGCGCTGTTGAAGCCAGCGTGGCCGATGCGACCGCCCTGCTGGTTGCGAACGCTGACACCGTCGCCGCTGCCACCGAAGGCCTGCGCCTGGCCAGTGCCCAGCTCACCTCGCAACTGGGTTCGGTCAAGACGACCAATGGCTTCCAAGTTAATGGTACGTGGGTTGACGGCGCGAACTACCGGGTGACAATCTCGACGACGCTGAAGACAAGCCTCTTGCACCTTCTACCCGGAATGCCAAGGCAGATTACAGTCGGGACTGCCACGACCGTCAATCGAGTCGCGCCTGTCTACCAGACCAGCCCGCCAACGTTTAGCCAGCTGTCACCTGAGGCTGCTGACTACAACCGTATCTACATGTACTGCTACTCGTCCGATCCAAAACGACAAGCCCAGGCCGACAAGGGTCGCCGAGGCATAGTCGCCATTGCCGACAATGGCACGCCTTCGACAGATTACTCTAAAGCCACCTTGCCCACCTGTGGCGCCAATGAAGCGCCAAGCTATATGCTGCATAACGTTCGAAACGCTCGCAGCAACAAATCCGCATGGAATGATACGAATCAAGAAACTTACGAGTATTATACCGATATGACCATTGATACGGGAACACGCGTACAGTCGGTGAGCATGAAGGGTTATCGCGTGTACAGCGGAACCACTCTGTCTCCGATCAATATGGTCTCAAATCCGATTTTGGAGACGATTGTCTGCGACACCCTGAGCCAATGCAAAAGTAAGTCGGACGGGGGCATCTTGCCGAATAGTCATACGACCCACAATCCCGCCACGGCGACCGCGAGTTGTAGCGATAACAAGTACATGTATTACGGCTGGGAAGATCGGCCGCCGAACGCTGGTAGCGACATGGACTATGACGATATTCGAGTCATCGTATCCTGTCCGACATTGGTGAAGGTCTCTGACAAGAAATTACGAATCGTCGAATAGATTGAATATATGCAGATTGGACACGTCGCTTGTGCGGCCGCCTCTTATGAGGTTTATCTCATGGAGGCCGGCTCGCCTATTGCATATTTGGGTACCTCCTGCTCGTCGCCTTGCTAGCACCCAGGAAGGGGTTATCCGACCGTTTTCCCGGCGATCAATTGAACCGGGGGGCCGCTGGCGAAAACGGCTGCAACTCTGTCGGTAAATCGTGTCGGCTATTTAAAAGTCGGCAAAACGTTCGCTTCTGATGGTGGTAGCGGCAATGCCTGCGTGTCCGGTTTGGTGTATCGCGCTACCTAAGCCGAATAGATGCATATCCCCTACTGTTCGCAAGAGCGGGGGCATACGTCGGCTTTCGAGCAATGATGATGTCGTCTCGTACGGCCGAGGTGGGTCACAATAAGTCCGTCTGCTTCGTCAACGGCCCGTTTCGAAATCGGCTGTCAGCCTTCGGCGATCGTGATTCGTTCTGGAAAGCTACGTACGGAATGGCGCCTTCAGGCGCCCCCTCCGACGACAGTCGCATGCTTTGTTGTGCCGGCGCGGGCGCTCGACCCTTGCGCCTACCCGCAAGCCCGGCGGCTCGTGTGGGCGACCGGGCTCGTTCGCGCCGGTGGGCGCGTCATGATCTGTCATTTGTGGTGTCCATCATCAGGGGAAGGGGCGAAGGCTTCTCACCGACCGTCCCGCGAGCGCTGTCCGAGCGCCGCGTTCTGCCGTCCCCGTCCTCCTTGGGCTTTTGGGGCGAAGGGCCTTCGCCGAATCCGTTTTGCTTGCCCCCTCCTCTCCGCTCCCGCGGCCGCAGAGGCCCGGGAGCGTGTCGTCTTTCCGTTTGTCCTGATGTTTGAACCTGCCGTCCCTCGGCGTGTCGTCAGCGCAGCAGCGCGTCGTGGATGACCCGACCAGCCGTACAGCTGAGTAATCGCTCACTCCTGGTTGCTCCGGCAGCCAGCACCAGCTACTCACTTGGTGAGCGATCACTCAGGATATTGAGGTACTGATGCCGCGTGGACGTGCTTGGGGCTTCGAACGGGAGCAGGCCCTAAGCCAAGCGATCCTGCTGTTCTGGGAGCGCGGCTACGGCGGAGCCTCGTACAAGGCCCTGCTCTCCGTGATGGGCGTTCCCCATCCCCAGAGCCTGATCGCGGCGTTCGGATCGAAGGCGAAACTGTTCGAGGCGGCGCTTGCCCAATACTGGGAGCACCGGCTCGGACCTGTTCTGGCATGTCTCGACGCGGACGAGCCTATCGCGGCGTTCGATGGCCTGCTCGACCGAGCCGCGCGGCTCTACACGGCCGAGGCTCCGGCGCTGGGCTGCCTGATCCTGACAAGCCTCGTGAACGTCAGACCGGAGGATGCCGAGGTGCGCGCGATCGTAGCCGCGTACCGAGGGCGGATCGTCGGCGCGATCGAGCAGCGTCTGGCCCGGGCGGTGGCCGACGAGCACTTGTCACCGGTGCTGATGCCTGCATTGACCCAACTCACCCTCACCACCCTCGCCGGCATGGCTCTGCGGGCGCAGTCCGGCACGCCCTACGAAGCGCTCATCCTCGGGATCGATGCTGTGATCGAGCCGCTGCAGACTGCGATCTGATCCCTGGGGCGGCCGCTAATCCCACCACTCGTCGCCGCGTCCACGGCCCTGCTGACCCTTGTTCGTCGTACCCACGCGAACTTTCCGTCGCGGTGACGGTGTCATGGGCACGACCTCGGGCAGAACTGGCACGGTCAGCGACTTGAGTCGGGCAGCCTGCTCGCGTTTCATGACGGCTTTCTCCAACTCAAACGATATCGCGGTCGAACTCCCACCGAACGCTTGAGCGGTCTCGTCCGCACGCATAGCGGCAGCTTGGACGACTGGAACGGGTGGTCTTCCGCCGGTCTGCTTTCGGGCAGTAATCGATAGAAGCGGACGTCGCTCGCGTGCCCGCTCACGACCCTTCACGGACCCTCAGATCGTCTGCTTCTTGGCCGTCGGGGGACCGGCATCTCGATCCTGCAGCGCACACCGTCTTGACCATCCATCTCGCCGACCCACGGCCGCTGCGCCGCCGCCGGTGGCAACACGCTGATGCTGGAGAGCTTGCCCGACAGACGACGCGCCCTTTGAGAGCGCGCCGTCTGGCCCACTCTAGGCTGCGCGCACCGTTGCGAGGAAACGGCCAACCTCGGCGGCTAGGTGCTCAGACTGATGCGACAGCTCCGAGGCCGCCCCCAGCACCTGGTTCGCTGCCACGCCCGTCTGCTCCGCAGCTCCGGCCACCCCCGAGATGTTGCTCGTCACCTCACCAGTCCCCATCGCGGCGCGGCTGACATTGCGGACGATCTCCTGAGTGGCAGCTCCCTGCTCGTCGACCGCGGTGGCGATGGCAGTAGCAACCGAGCTGATCTCACGGATCCGCCCGGTTATGCCGTCAATCGAGGCGACGGCTTGGCCGGTGGAGGCTTGGATCCGCGCGATCTGCCCGGAGATCTCGCTTGTGGCTTTTGCGGTCTGTTCCGCCAACGCCTTCACCTCGGACGCCACCACTGCGAAGCCCTTGCCGGCGGCCCCCGCACGAGCAGCCTCGATGGTCGCATTCAGAGCGAGCAGGTTGGTCTGCCCGGCGATACCCGAGATCAACCCGACAACGTCGCCGATGCGCGACACGGCGGTCGAGAGCTCGTGCACCAGGACGCCGGTTTGATCGGCATCCGCGACGGCCGCGCGGGCGAGCTCCGCAGAACCAGCGACCCGACGGCCGATCTCCTGAACCGAAGCACCCAGCTCTTCGGCTGCCGCCGCCACCATGTTGACGTTGGCCGCAGCTTCCTCAGCCGCCATCGCTACCGAAGTCGAATTCGAAGCGGTCTGCGCGGCGGTGCCCGCCATGGTGCGTGCCGTCGCCTGCATCTCGCCGGCTGCGGCATCCACCTGGGCCACGATCCCGTTGACCGTCGTCTCGAACGCCCGCGTCGTTGCATCGATCTGCTCGGCCTGACGCACCTTGCGCGCTTGCTCGACTGCGCGCTCCTCCGTCAGATCCCGCGCCGCCAAGGCGTTGTCCTTGAACGTGCGAACGGCGCGGGTGATGTCGCCAACCTCGTCCTGCTGCCGCGTCTCGGGCACCATGACACCGAGTTCGCCTTGCGCGAGCTTCAACATCACGGCGGTCAGTGGGCGAAGCGGGCGAATGGCGCGGTAGGCCCAGATCGCGAAGCCGCAACCGACAAGGGACGCGATCGCGCAAAGGGCGAGCATCAAAAGGGTGAAGGCATGGGACACTGCGCGGACGTCGGCACCGGTGGCCTGGTTACGGGCCTCCTGGAGGTCGATGAAGCGGTTGATGCGCGCCAGCCACTCGACGAATGCCGGCCGGGCGTCTTGCATGAGCATCGTCCGAGCTTTGCCCGTGTCGCCTGCCTGCTGACTTTCGATGACGTTCTTCATCAGAGGCAAGGTCTTCGCCTCAGTTTGCTTGATATCCCCGAGGATCGCGCGCTCCTCGACCGAGGTATCGGGTCGTTCGGCGAACATCTGGTCCATGCTCGTCGCCGATCGCGCATAAGCTTCGGTCAGGCGCTTGATATCGGCCAACACTGCCTCACGGCCGGACTGATCGGCGACAAGCGTAAAATCGCGAAGACTGATCGCTCGATCGTGCACGCTGCCACGGAAATTGATCGCGTAGCGCTGCTTGACCGAGTTAAGATCATTGATTTCTTTGAGCTTTTCGTCGATATTTTCGACCTGCACGATGCCGTAGCCGGTCAGAACAACCATCATCGCCAGCAAGACGACGTAGCCAGTCACAACCTTTGTGCTAAGTTTGAGTTTTGTCACGTTGATCCCCGCCCCAAAAGCAAGCCTGGGAAATCTAAGCCAGACACCTTAACTATTCTGCCGACGCTGAACCTCTATCATCAAACGATTTGTCAATGCAACTCTAGGCAGCAATCCTGCAGTGTACAGCTACCGTTCTGCGGCGCTCGCCTTCATGATCGTAGCGTTGATGCCGTCCGCTATGAGGCTGCTTTGAGCTGAGCCCATGTTGATGCGGAAAACCGCCGCGCGCGTAATCGCTCAAACGTCCGCTCCCGGAGCACCAGGGCTGAGTTGCAAACGACCAGGTTGGGTCGAATGCTGAACGTCCGCTTCTGGCCGGTCGATCAACGCGCTCTCGTGCCTCTATACCAACGCCCGTCATCCGTACGCTGAGATCAAACGAGGTATGCTGGGTCACCCCGCTCCGACCCCCTGTGGAACGGCGGAAGTAGCCATTGAAAGCGTACGCGGGATCGTATCAACTGCATGTACGTATGAAGCTGAAGTGCATGCAAAAACAATGGCTTAGGTAGCGGCTGGGGTAACCGGGGCAGATCACCGGGCGGTCATGCTGTTGCGGCGTTTCTGACAAGGTCCGGCAGGGGCGGGACGGTTGCGCTGTCTGGGATGCCGAGGCGATCGCCGAGGTATCGGAAGAAGGAGACGTCGAGCTGGGCGCAGGTCTCAATCAGGCGAAGCATGAGGTCGCGGGCGGTGGGGCCGGCCTGGTCCATGGTGCCGCCGGACGTCTTGCGCTTGGCCACGATGGTCCGTATGTCGTTTTCTGACCGGTTGGTGTGGGGCGGGTTTTGGGGCCGCCGACGGACCG